>JADGBM010000082.1 GCA_015231515.1 Desulfobulbaceae bacterium | reverse complement strand
AGCAGCCATCACCTCTTCTGCATCAAACCAGCAGAGGTCCTTGCCATTATGGTCGTACACCGTCAACACCCGCCGATTATTTTCACGCAGATGTTCTTCCTCTATAACATTACCAACCAATTTTTTCGCTTGCCCAAATGGCAAAAACTTCAGTTCCTCAGACATCATTTTCTCCAAAAATCTACTGTGCCGCCCTGAACCTTTGACTGAGAGCCGCACTTCTTATTATCAACTTCACCAAGAATCTCACAATGGCCGCTTGGGCAAAAGAATCCTCTGATACATCTCCTGGGCAAAACGGTCTGTCATGCTGGCCAGATAATCACTCACCCGTCTGCCATGTGAAGCACTGGCTGCAAAACCATTGGCCTCGCGCTCCAACGCCCCTTTATCTTCAAGGAAATAGAGAAACAACTCCCGAAGCATCTTTGAGGCCTTAACAAACTCGGCATGCACTTTATCTGACCGATAGACATTATGAAACAAGAATTTACGCAACTCCTGCATGGTGTCACCAATCGCCGGAGACACCCCAAAAACCAGTTTTTTCCCACCCGCCCGAGTTCCACTAATAACTCCCCCAATCATGGTAATGTTTCGTTTTGAGTGAGTTTTACCGAGAACCTCCTGGCAGTTAGGCGGGATGTCACTCTCCCCGATAATTCCGCTTCGAATTGCATCATCGAGATCATGACTTAAATAGGCAATAATGTCTGCATACCGAACAACACAACCCTCGGCAGTCTCGGGCATATCGTGGCTATTGGAAGGAATAACCTCACCGTAACCCTTAGAGTGTTTTGCTATGCCGTCACGAACCTCGTAGCTCAGGTTAAGACCACAGCCATCGTTTTCCAGGACATCAACAACCCTGAGACTCTGTTTGTAGTGAGAAAACCCGCCTGGCGTGAGTTCGTTCAAAACGGTTTCTCCGGCATGACCAAAAGGTGTATGTCCTAAGTCGTGCCCCAGAGCAATGGCCTCAACCAGATCCTCATTTAAGCCGAGACCACGGGCCAGAACACGACCAATCTCAGAAACTTCCAAGGTATGAGTCAGCCGGGTTCGATAATGATCACCAGAAGGAGCAAGGAAGACCTGTGTTTTATACTTCAAACGACGAAATGCCTTGGAATAGACTATACGATCCCTATCCCGCTGAAAGACAGTGCGGATGGAGCAAGGGGGTTCGTCGCGAATCCTTCCCCTGCTTTCAGAGCTGAGGCATGCATGGCGAGATAAAATCTTCCGTTCTGCGGCTTCTATTTTCTCACGAATCAACATTATAATTACCCCGTTTACGACAACGAAAACAAAAATACGTTGTCTTGAGTGCAATCGCAAGCTATTCTTTACCTTAACTGCGTAAAGTAGCGCTACCCCAACCCTCTGATGCGGAAGCTGTCCTATGCAGCATGAACATTTTATGGAAGAGGCCCTGACTCAGGCCCAAGCCGCTCTGGATGCCGGAGAATTTCCGGTTGGCTGTGTCATCGTCCACGAAAACAAGGTCGTTGCCAGAGGCAGGCGCCGAAAGAGCAGAGAGTCTGCCGGGCAAAGAGCCAGTGCTCGCTTTACGACAATTACTTGCAGACGCCCCAGAGACCGACCGCAGCCAACTCACCGTCTACTCAACCATGGAACCCTGCCTGATGTGCTTTTCGACCTTGCTGGTCAATGGCATACACAATTTCGTTTTTGCCTATGAAGATGTTATGGGCGGCGGCACCAACCTGCCGCTGGCAAAACTTGCTCCACTATACAGCCAGGCACCTGTTTATATCCACGGCAAGGTTTTACGGGAACAAAGCCTGGCTCTTTTCAAACAGTTTTTTTCCTCCAACCAACAATACCTCAACGGTACGTTATTAGCCACATACACACTGAAACAATGAGCACACAACTTAAAGCACGCACCCTGGCCTTTCAGCCAAACGAGAGAAATATATTTCTTCACCTCCTGACCGCCTGCAACCTGTCATGTCGCCATTGTTATATCAACACCAAACAACACGGCAGCAACACCCTTGACATTGCCACAATAACCGACTGGCTGAAACTTTTTTATCGCAAAAACAGCCAGAGCAACGTCATCTTCCTTGGTGGTGAACCCACTCTGCATCCTGACCTGCCAGCGGCAGTTAAAAGTGCCAAAAAAATTGGCTACCAAACTATTACCATCGACACAAACGGCTTTCTTCATAACGATCTGCTTTCAAAAATAGATTCAGATGATGCCGTAATCAGTTTCAGCCTTGACGGACCCCGAGCTGAGATTAACGACCCGATCCGCGGCGAAAATGTTTTTGCCACCTGCACTGAAAACCTGCAAAAAGCAGTAGCAGCGGGCTTTGAAACAAGTGTCATCTATACTGTCAGTTCGTTAAACATTAATCACCTCAAAGATATGCCGGCCTTATTGCACAAATTAGGCTGCCGTCATTTTTTCATTCAAGTTATCGGGCTACGCGGCAAGTCAGCGACTACCCAGACGGCGTCACCCTCACCAAACCTGCAGATCACACACGAGCAGTGGATTGAAACAGTTCCAGCTGTTGCAGAACATGCCGCTGCCCTTGGAATGCACGTCATCTATCCGAAGGTGTTTTTAGATCCTGACGAAATTTTCCAGTGCGCCGGGACAGTTGCCGAAAACTTTTTTATTTTCCCAAACGGTCGAGTCTATACATGTCCACTCTGTGAAGATTTCCCGCTCCACTCATATGAAATTCGTAACAATAAACTTACACTCCATGAAGGAATCACGGAAAAGAACCTTTTTTCCCTTTCCATTCCGGAGGGCTGTGTAATCAACAAATTACTTCAACCCGGCAGTATCGACTATCTCCCCGATGGTTCCGCACGCCACAGAATCTCCTGCTGCCTGCTTAAACAGGAGATATAAATTAGCGCACTTCATGCGAGCTTTGGTTCTTTACTCAACTTTCCGGGTTAATGTATTGTATGCACTTAATGGTATTTTTCGTAGGTTGGGTTACATTTCAATGGCCACCGGAATTGTTGGGTTTGAGGAAATACAGACTATTTACTGATTTCCCAGCACCTCAAACCCAACAAACTTGGCAGTATGAAATAAAATCAACCCAACCTACGCGATAATAATCACGAAACAACAACGGGTTATGCCACCCCGGAAAGTTGGGTTCTTTATATAAAATAACACCGATTGCCTGTTCCGTAGCTGCGTCCCAACAATAACCTCTGCACATTTCTCTCGCAGTGCATTTTATTTTCTTGACATTAGACACATTTTCGTTCATCTTATGTCGCTTAACTGACGCAAGTTGGGCCTATAGCTCAGTTGGCTAGAGCCACCGGCTCATAACCGGTAGGTCCCTGGTTCGAGTCCAGGTGGGCCCACCAATAAGACATTCGACAGCACAAATTAGTCATATACGAGTTAAGGCAGTGATGCAAATTGACATTGCTCTGCACAAAAAAGAGTTCAGTCGGCTATCAGCAATAAAGGCCAAAATCCAAAAGGTGTAACCAAACAAGGTTACACCTTTTTTATTTTAATAATTTCAACCTGTTGCGCACGTGAGTAACCAAACAACACTAAAACCGATCATTGATATCATTAACTCAATAGCTCCTTTCTCGTATGCTGAAAACTGGGACAACGTTGGGCTTCTCATTGGCGATCCAGGCATGGAAGTGACAGGGATTCTAATTGGGCTGGACCCTACGAGCCAGCTTCTTGATGAGGCTATACAGTCAGGCGCCAATCTTGTCATCACCCACCACCCAGCCATCTTCAAACCTTTGACCAGCATCCGGACAGACACCCCGAATGGCGCCTTTATTGCTAAGTCACTTAATCGCAAAATTGCAGTTATCGGTTGCCACACCAACCTCGACGTTGTGAAAAACGGAGTCAGTGAAATTCTGGCCAGAAAGCTTGGTGCCGTAACCCTGCAAACTCTCGTTTCCTCCGGACAAAAAGAAGATCCTGAGATTGGCTTTGGCCAGCTCGGTCAACTCGAAAATGAACTCTCCCCCGAATTTTTTCTTAACTCCCTCTGTAACACTCTCAAAATCCCAGCCGTCAAAATCGCAGGCCAGTTGCCGACAGGGATTCGTACAATAGCCGTATGCGGAGGATCCGGCTCCGATTTAGCAGAGAAAGCCTTTGCTGCTGGAGCCCAGATATACATCACCGGTGAAGTCAAACACAGTACTGCTCGCTGGGCGGAAGAGGCAAACTTTTGCATTGTCGATGCGGGTCATTACGCAACCGAAAACTGTATCACAGAAGCATTTGCCACAATTTTACAAAAACACCTGGCTGACCGTGATATTGCAATAAATACCCTTGTAGCTCAAGAACAGGACAATCCCTTTTCTTATTATATAGTTGACTCTAACTAACACATAACTTGAGTAAACATTCCTTACTCGACGGAGGTATAAGCATTGAATGACGAAATCAAAAATCTGATGAACCTGCAAGCCATTGACCTTGACGTACAGAAAATTGACATAGAAATGGCTAAAGGATATGGCGATCTTGACGCGAAACGTGCTGAAATTGAAAAGGATAAAATTGCCGTAACCGAATACGAGGAGCAGCTTGAACTTGGCGAAAAAAGACAACGAGAGCTTGAAGCCTTGATTGAGGACGAACAAGAGCGCATTAAAGATCGTCAGACAAAATTAATGAACATCCAGACAAATCGGGAATACCAGAGCATCCTGAAGGAAATCGAAGATACCAAAGCTGCCAATAAACAACGAGAAGACGAGTTAGTCCTTCTGCTTGAACAGTTTGATTCAGTAAAAAACAAAATTAAACAACTCAATGCCGCTTGCGCAGAAAACGAAGAAATCCTTGAAACCGAAACCAAAAAGATTAAAAAAGTTACGGCAAAGCTTGAGACGGATAAGAAAAAAATCCAGAGCACACGCGACGCCAAAGCCCTGAAGGTGAAAAGCAAGCACCTTAAACATTACGAAAAACTGCGAGAAAAACGTAACGGTCTCGCAGTGGCAGGCGTTACAAACGGTGTTTGCTGCGGCTGCAACATGAACATTCCCCCACAGATGTTCAATGAACTGCTGCGGGAAGAAGAGATTCTTTCGTGTCCAACCTGTAACAGAATGATGTTTCATCTGCCCGCTGACGAATCAGATGAAGAGTAGTTCCTTAAATTGTAACCGGTAAGTATCAACAACCAATTGATGCTTGTTCATTCCGGTTTCGTCGCCTTAGGAGTGGGCGCATGGTCGCTGTTTCCTTCTTGGAAATAGAGGAAAGTCCGAACTCCATAGAGCAAGGTGGTTCGTAACGCGAACTGGGGGCAACCCTAAGGAAAGTGCCACAGAAAATATACCGCCTCGCTTTAAGCGAGGTAAGGGTGAAATGGCGAGGTAAGAGCTCACCGCTTTTATGGCGACATAAAAGGCATGGCAAACCCCTCCTGGAGCAAGATCAAATAGGGAAACGCTTAAGAGCTGCTCGCTCAATGTTTCCGGGTAGATTGCACGAGGCGCCAGGCGACTGTCGTCCTAGATAAATGACCATGGCCTCAATTTGAGGTACAGAATTCGGCTTATAGCCCACTCCTTTTTTTATCTATTTCCGCGGGGTTTAAGAATTTTTAGACGATGACCCAAACACTTTCTACAGCAGCCATCATTACAGCAGGGGGGGTTGGCCGCCGAATGGGCAGCAATAACCCCAAGCAATACCTGACTATCCACAATTGCCCGATTATCATTCACACCCTCAAAGCCTTTCTCGAGACCCAACTGTTTGACCAAGTCATACTTGTCGCTCCAATCGAACATCTCGAACAAACCCGAAAGCTTTTATCTGAGTATCAACTCGACTCCTGCCTTGAGCTGGTCAGCGGCGGCCCTACGCGCCAGGACTCGGTTGGCAATGGTCTTAATGCGGTCAAGTCCACTATTTCACATGTTGCCGTGCATGACGGTGTACGGCCTCTTATCTCCCACCAAAGTATCGAACAATGCCTGCAGGCCGCCTATACCTTTGGGGCAGCTATTACTGCCGTTCCTGTTAAGGACACGCTTAAGCACTCCTCTGAGGCCGGAATTATCGCGAACACAGTTGAGCGCAACCAGCTCTGGCGAGCGCAGACTCCGCAAATCGCCAAGCTCTCCCTACTGAAAGCGGCCTACCAAAAAGCCACCGAACTTGGGTTTTCCGGCACAGACGAAGCGTCACTTCTTGAGTTGATCGACTGCCCTGTCAGATTAATTGAAGGCTCGGAGACCAATATTAAAATAACCCTCCCCGAGGACATCCAAATGGCAGAGGCGATCCTGAACTCACAAAACCCGGCCCCCGGCTCTGCACTCCGTATCGGCCACGGCTACGACGCCCACCGACTAGTCCAAGGTAGACCCTTGATCTTAGGTGGTGTAACAATACCTCACCCAACAGGACTGCTCGGCCACTCTGATGCCGACGTTCTCGTACACGCCTTATGTGATGGAATTCTTGGGGCCCTTGGCGAGGGTGATATAGGCCGCCACTTTCCCGATACCGACGAGCAGTACAAAGGGGCTGACAGCCTGAAACTCTTAAGGGCTGTCATGGATCTTTGCCATAAAAACAACTTCGAGCTTAGCAACGCAGATATTACCGTTGTTGCTCAGCAACCTAAGATTGGACCACACATCGAGGCAATGAAAAAAAATCTATGCCGAGTCTGCAAGGCACCGCCATCAGCAATTAATGTGAAGGCAACCACCACGGAGAAAATGGGATTTACGGGCAGAGAGGAGGGGATCAGCTGTCATTCTGTCGTATTGCTCAAAACATTGTAGCCGCCCGAGGAGGCTGTCAGCCTTAAAGCCGACGTACTTCAGTGGGCCATATTCCGTATACTTGCCTCAAATATAATCAGGTCGCCTTTGCCGCCTCGGCAAAACGGGTATCGACAAAGGCCTCAAGGTCAATCTTATCCTTCATTATCCCCATCTCACCGTGCATATAATCTTGGATCTTGGCCAAATCATCAAGCACTGGAAACAGGTTGGCAGTAGTAATTCTATCCTGCGGTTCGGTCAAAACACGTTTAATTACCTCGGTTTTCTGACCCAGAAAATCGGCACCAATCCGGGCGGCTGTTGTCGTCGACGTATCGATAAACTTGCCGGACTTAACCAGGCTGTTGGTCAGCTCATGAACGGCATCAGGGTTGTTCTCAATCACCGCATCACTCACAACTAAAACACAGCAGGGGTGCTCGGGCCAGATATCCTTAGAGAGGCTGAACTCTTCTCCATACCCTTCGGACACAGCTTGGGAGGCAAAAGGCTCAGCAACGATAAAACCAGCAATCTCACCATCTTCATCATATTGCAAGGCTTCTACCATCTGACCAGGCGCCATAACCTCAAGCAGCACATCCTTTCCAGCACCAGGCTCCAGGCCTGCCTCTGTGCAGAGCTTATGAAGCAGCATATTATGGACGGAGAGCTGATATGGGATAATGACCACCTTCCCCTTGAAATCGTTTATTGTTTCAATGTTGGCCCTTTTATTTTTAACCAACACACTGCCTGATTTATGGGTAAACAAGATCAACTTCCCTTTAAATCCGGCCTTGTAGAGATCCATGGCCGTGGGTGCTAGAACAAACGCTGCATCAACAGAACCTCCAGTCAAGGCCCCGGCTACTTGCTGCCAGCTCATCATAGGATTGCTGTGTAGGTTTAAATATTTAAACTCTTCAGCACCTTTTTTGACTTTATCCTGCGTTACACCCAAAATAAGATGGTCTGTAATTTTTAGATGAGCAACTCGAAAGTCAATCTTATCAGCCATTGGGATTCTCCCGCGATATCTATAGGTAACTTATTTAATAACAACTTTTCTGGATAACGGATAACAACAAGTAGATTATCCAACAAGGCCAGATTAAATGTCAAGAATAATCTCTGGAAAAAGATATCGTTAGACAGAGACAATTTTTTGGCAACAACATCTCTTATTCGCACTAAGACATCCTCTCTTATTGACATCGTAGACAGTATAGAATAGTTTGGCCAACACCTTAATTCATGCTTAGCCAACCATAAAGTTATTGCATACCTATGAAAACAGATCCAACTTCCGGCAAAGTTTGTGTTGCTGTTGCCGCTGAGACCACCACAGAGGCTATCCGTCTTGCAAAAACAGCGGAGGCAGAGGCCGACGTTATAGAGATCAGGCTTGATGCGCTTCACACACCGGAAGTTGTGCCATTCATCGAAGCCATCACAGCCCCGCTGCTCTTTACCAACCGCGCCCAATGGGAGGGTGGAAGCTTTAGCGGCAGCGAAGAAGAACGTCTTGATTTTCTGTACCAAGCTGTTGCTTCCGGTGCAGCGTTTATCGACATTGAGTTAAAAACAGAGGCAGCTCTTCAGAAGGAACTCATCAAAGAGGCACATAATAAAAACACGCAGACAATTGTCTCGTGGCATAGCTTTTCATCTACCCCCTCCATGCAGGCCTTACGTTCAATTCTGCAGGATCAGTATAAGACGGGTGCTCGAATTGGTAAAATTATCACCATGGCAACTGCCCCCCATGATGTTTTGCGGGTTCTGAATCTCCTGGTCGAAGCCAGCGAACTGGGCTTTCCACTCATTGCCTTCTGCATGGGGGCTCCAGGCATCGTCAGCCGTGTCGCAACAACTGAGCTTGGCGGCTATATGACCTATGCCGCAGCAGACAGATCTTTGGGAACCGCTCCAGGCCAGCTCGAACTTCACGCCCTTAAAACCATTCACAGGCTGATGCATGGCAATTAACGGCGCAACTCATATTTATGGAATAATGGGCAACCCGGTTACCCATAGTTTAAGCCCTGCCATGCACAATGCCGCCTTTGCAGAACTTGGGTTGAACTGTGCCTATGTCCCCTTTCCCGTTCAGGATGTCGCCTCGGCAATGTATGGCTTTAAAGCTCTAAACATAAAGGGGGTCAGCGTCACAATCCCTCATAAACAGGCAGTAATCCCGTATCTTGACACCATCGATCCGGTCGCAAAAAACATAGGTGCCGTCAACACGTTACAAATAATTGACAATCGCATCTCCGGCTTCAATACCGATTGGCAGGGTGCAAACAGAGCTCTGCAACAGGTTGCTGAACTTCCGGGAAAATCAGTTCTTATTCTCGGTGCAGGAGGCTCTGCCAGGGCCATTGGTTTTGGCTTATTGGAAAATCGGGCCCAGGTGACGATTGCCAGCCGTACAGCGTCCTCCGGCCAAAGTTTGGCCAAGGCACTTAACTGTCCCTGGCTACCCTTAAGTGAGGCCGGCAACGTTCAGGCAGATATCCTTATTAACGCCACTTCAGTCGGCATGCGGCCTAATCATGACCTGTCACCAATAGACAAAAAGGTACTGGTCAATTTTAGCATTGTGATGGACATTGTTTACGCCCCGTTACAAACAAAACTTCTGCGCGACTCAAAACTGGTCGGATGCAAAACTATCAACGGCACAGAGATGCTCCTCTACCAGGGTGCTCATCAGTTTGAGCTCTGGACTGGCCTTGCTGCGCCGATTGAGGTAATGAGAAAACAACTATTAAACGCTATCCAATCAGCATGACCTTACTCAAATACTTGCTTTAAACTGAATTAGCTAACTGCACAGACCAACTACAATGAAAGAGATAACCCCACTCGCCACTATTGATTGTGACATCACGGTACCAGGCTCGAAAAGCCTGACTCAACGTGCCCTCATCGCCGCTGCCCTGGCGGACGGCAACTCAAAACTAGTCGGCCCGCTCACCAGCGAGGACACCCACTATACCAGTCAGGCTCTCAAGGCCATGGGCATCACGGTCGACAGTTCAAAGGAGGTTTGGCAGGTGGCAGGAAAAGGTGGCACAATCGCCACCCCTGTCCAGGCAATCTTTTTAGGGAACAATGGCACCGCCACCCGCTTTCTTACCTCTGTAGCGGCCCTGGGAAATGGTGATTTTTCAATTACTGGCGGCCCTCGCATGGAAGAACGCCCCATCCGTCCATTAATGGAGGCCCTAAGGGGCTGGGGGGTTACCATTAAAAGCATCAAGGGCACCGGCTGCCCCCCTCTGGCAGTTGCGGCACGGGGCATTTACGGCGGCAAGACTGTGCTTCCTGAAGGAAAAAGCAGCCAGTACCTCTCTTCCTTGCTGCTCGTAGCACCTTATGCTGCCCACCCGGCTCAACTTGAGGTTCTGGGCGAGGTTTTTTCGAAACCGTATGTCCAAATGACCCTCGCAGTCATGAACTCTTTTGGCGTAAAAGTTGCGGCAGATCCAAATCTCAACAGCTTTTCAATTCCCCAGGCAACTTACAAAGCACACACCTATCACGTTGAAGGTGACGCCTCCAGTGCCTCCTATTTCTGGGCTGCGGCTGCAATCACCGGTGGTCGTGTCACCGTGAAAAACGTCCCCGATCCATCCTTGCAAGGTGATGCGGTGCTGGTGGATATGCTGGCCGATATGGGGTGCAAGGTGGTTAAATCATCCTCTGGAATTACAGTAACAGGCCCAAAAGAACTGAAAGGCATTGAAGTCGATATGGCTGATTGCCCTGATGTGGCTCCCACGCTTGCCGTCGTAGCCTCTTTTGCAACAGGAACAACTGTCATCAAGAATATTGCTCATTTACGTATTAAAGAATGCGACCGGCTGCACGTCATGGCTACAGAACTGGCTAAACTTGGGGTTGTTACCAAAGAACTCGAAGATACACTGGTAATAGAAGGCTGCGGCGACCCCACGAAACTCCATGGAGCAGAGATTAAGACCCATGAAGACCACCGTATTGCCATGTGTTTTGCCGTAGCGGGCCTTAAAGTTCCCGGCATTAAAATTCATGGTGAAGCGTGTGTTGCTAAATCGTTCCCTGATTTTTGGGAGCGATTTTCCTGGCTCTATTAGCACCCGCCAATAACTTCCACATTTTTTTCAAAAAAAATTCCCACGACCTCTTTATCTTCAAACATCCATTTCTTGTCGTATTTATATTTTTACTACTAGTGTTTACTGCTAGTCAGCCTGTAACCGCTTTTAAAAATGCCTTGACCACCTAAAATTATCCTTTTATCTGTAAAAATGTTCTTAATTTGTGTTGCAGAATTCAAGATACCGAACCAGAACAATTTGAGGAAAGTTAATGAATGCCCCCTTACGAACAGAAAGACGAAAACACGATAGGTTAAGCCTTTTCGCGGAGGAAGCCTCAGCTGATTCAATGCTGAGTGGACTTGGTTCAATTATCGAGATGAGTTCGGGCGGATTTTCCGCAGAATATCACGGTGATACCTCTTGCATTAAAGAAGAATGCAAGACGAGTATTTTTGTACGCGGCGGCACTGTTATCAACAATCTGCCCATTAAATTTGAGTGGGTCAACTGCCCTGAAAACAATGAAAACTGTGCACGCACGACCGTTGGCGTTCGATTTCAAAAACTGACCTCCACCCAGCAACTGAAGATAGCCGCCCTTCTCAGGTGGCACACGCAAGAGTAGAAAAGCACTTTACAATTCAAAACGGTGAGCCTTCAAATCACTAGCCATGTTGTTTCTGGACGGCTCCTAAAAGTCTTCAAAAGTATCGTCGTCATCCATTGGAATAACTTCTCGGGGGCTCGACTTGGTTTTTTTTGACACTGGCGCAGCTGCAATCAGCTGAGTTGCAGAGTTCACTTTCGGAGGCAGACTCTTTTTTGCCACCGCTTTTTTTGTACCAACAACACCTACAGAACTCGGCTGTCCTTCGACAATGGCTTTCAGATCGTTAACCACATCCATCATCGTCCCAGCCTGAGAGCTAAGCTGTTGCGAGGCAGCGGCAGACTGTTCTGCCGTTGCTGAGTTCTGCTGAGTAATGTTGTCCATCTGCGTAATTGCCTGATTTATCTGGGTCAACCCTTGAGCTTGCTCCTGCGATGCGGTTGCAATCTCCCCCACCAGACTGCCAACCTTAGCGCTGCTTTCGGCAACTTTTTTAAAACCCGCCGTAGTTTTGACAACAATTTCTTTTCCTGAATTAACCTGCTGGATCGTTTCCGCTATGAGTCCTGCGGTGTTTTTTGCCGCCGCAGTCGCTCGCATGGCTAAGTTGCGGACCTCATCAGCAACAACAGCAAAACCCGCACCAGCCTCACCAGCACGAGCCGCTTCAACCGCTGCATTTAAAGCCAGTAAATTGGTCTGAAAAGCTATTTCATCAATGGTCTTGATAATCTTGGAGGTATCCTCACTGGCAGAGGCAATCTTCTCCATTGCCTTTCCCATCTCATCCATTGATTGATCCGTTCCTTCAATAATCTTCAAGGATTCACGCATTAAAATATCGGCCTGGGAGGCGCCCTCGGCATTCTGTCTGGTCATTGAGGCCATCTCCTCCATAGAGGCTGAAGTCTCTTCAATGGCAGCCGCCTGTTCTGAGGAACCGTCCGCTAACACCTTACTGGAGGACAACACCTGGCTTGAAGCGGCAAAAACCTGCTCAGCACCTGAAATCATGGCCAGAACCACTTTATTAATTGGCCCGGTTATTGACCGGTTTATAAAAAAAGCAAGAATCAACCCAATCAGAAAGGTGATAGCCCCTGCTATTGCCGCCAGCCTCGACAAGTTCTTTGCCCTTGAAGAGATTTCGATGGTAGACGAATCTGTTGCCTGAGTGGATTCAGCTATGATCTTGGCAACGACCGGCTCTATCTGGTGAACCGTATCTCGCATAACGGTAGTTGCCTTTTCCATGACGGCATACTCGGCAATCATCATATCAAAGGCAACCTGGTAGGCCTCCAAGGCGGCAACAGTCGTATCGATATGCTCTTGAAGGATTCCGCTGTTGGCAAACCTGTCTCGCAGTTCCGCAACCGCTTCGTGTGTTGATGCTACATATTTTTGATCCATACGAATGATAAAATCTTTCTCGTTCTTCCTGATTTCAAGAAGCATGGCCCTGGCGTCAGGAACTCTGACCGAGGCAATGGATGCCTCAAGTTTTCGCGCAAGTTCCACCAGAGAACCGTTTATGTCCATACGATAAACGCTATCTTCTGCCTCAAAATGCTCCTGAGCCCAGCGCTTGTACTTCTTGAAAAAATTCTGCTGATCTTTTTTAGCCTCGGCCTCACAGGTACTGTTGTTCAAGACAGCCTCAAAGGCATCCATGATCTGAATATATTTTTCTTTTTCTTCTTCTTTTTCAGTACGGATGTAATCTTTCTCATAGCGTCGCAACTGCAACAGGGCTATAAGCACATCATCGACATTAAATCCCGACAAGCTTTCAGCTATTGTTTGAGCGGCACCAAGAAACTGGCCCTGAAGACCAGACTCTTCGTCGAGACCTGCACGCTTTTGGGCTCCCACTAACGCCTCAAAATTCTGCCTGTACTCCTTTGCCAATTCAACAACTTTTGCTGCCGCCGCAGCTGTTTCCTGCTTCCCATCGGCCTCTTTAATCTGCTTGATCGCCAGAGCGTTCTTGACAAGTACGTCAATATTCTTGGCATGCGCATCGAGGTACTTCATCTCCTTACGAATTATAAAATCTTTTTCGTTTCTGCGTGCCTGCAGCATGGAAGATTCAATTGTAGCAGCGTGTTTGTAAGTGGCTACATCTCCAGCAAGAAGGCCAGAGAACCCTGAGGTGGTTTTCGATGACGATACCTGATATATGAGGTTAACAATAACCATCAGCAGAAGAATTATGCCAAAACCACCGATAATCTTAACACTTAATTTCAACTTGTTCATAGTTCACCTTCTAAGTTATTTCTAATGATTATTGTTACTATAGGCTTCTTACAAAGAGGATTCTTAAACGGTATCACAAAGTCATACTCAAATGAAATTATTTTTTATTTTTTTTTAGGTCTCCAAATTGGTGAATTGTTATGAGTCTCGCTTCACCGGATTGTGCGTGTCACAGCTTTGGGATTATCTTGACTTTTTCTAAAAAGGGGTCAAAAAAGCAAAAAAGGGGTCAAGTCCGCTCTTGACTTTTGACTTTTGACAAACTTCTTAAATA
>JADGBM010000081.1 GCA_015231515.1 Desulfobulbaceae bacterium | reverse complement strand
AAATTATGACGGCGGACTGAGGCGGGAAGGCAGCTTCATGGAATTCGTAAAGCACAAACTCGATGAAATCAACGCTGTTTACACCAATGGGAATTTACCAGTGTCGGAGTTTACCTGTTCCACTGATTGCATTGCATGCTATGACAGCATTATTGTTTTCGAACGTCGCCGACAGGGGCAACGGCAAGCACCTATCACTCAAGGGGATAAAGGGGACAGGCGAATAACGGGGATAAAGGGGGGATAAAGGGGACAGGCGAATAATACTTGACTTGTAATCTTAACCCAGCTAGTTTCATACTTGTTACAATTCGTTAACATCTATCCAAACGGAGACTCAAATGCCTCGCAAAGCTCGAATGATAGTAGAAGGTGAACCGGCGGTGTATCATGTTATGTCCAGAACTGCCCTGGATGGTTTTGTCCTTGGCGACATAGAAAAGGACTATCTGCTACAACTCATTAAGCATCTTAGCTCCATATATTTTGCTGAAATCCTGGGTTTCTCAATTATGGGAAATCACTTTCATGTCGTGGTTCGTATGCATACCGACAACAAATATTCAGATGAAGATGTCTGTAAACGTTTTGCTTCGTATTATCAGAATGACAAGGCAAAAAAAATTCCTATGCCTAATCAAATTCCTTCCCTGCGAGAAAAATGGGGGAAACTTTCTGAGTTTATGAAGGAGATCAAGCAAAGGTTCTCCATGTATTATAATAAACGTCACAAGAGGCGTGGATTTTTTTGGAGTGATAGATTTAAGAGTGTTCTTGTTGAGAATGGTGAAACTTTAATAAACTGCCTTGCCTATATTGACCTAAATCCAGTGCGAGCAGACATTGTTAAACGTCCTGAGGATTACAGATGGAACAGTCTTGGTTACCACCACCAAACGAACAATAAAGACCGTTTTCTTTCTCTTGATTTTGGTCTTATCGGGTGTGATAACTTATCTAAAAGAGAAAGACTCGCACACTACCGGCAATTTGTATATGAAGTTGGATCTTTGGAATCAAGCAAAGGCAAGAGTATTGACAAGGAAATTATCAAAAATGAGGTGAAAAGAGGATACTCCCCTGACACTATTGACCGTTTTCTTTCTAGAACAAGGTACTTCACTGACAGTGGGATAATTGGCAGTAAGGAATTTGTGATGGAATTATGGCAAAAACTAAAGACAGAAGCAGATACCCCCAACAAGTCGCCTACCCGTGTTACAGGACTGGCTGGCTTTTACTCATTGAAGCGATTGAGTGCAAAAATCTAGCAATTATGTCCTTCTTCGTAATTGACACAAGAACACATATATCATAGTCACAAAAGCCGGGTCTCAAAAAAAACAGGTTGAAATAGTTTAGTATACTGTCCCCCGAATTAGCCCCAGCCCCCCCCGAATTAGCCCCCGAATTAGCCCCGTCCCCCGAATTAGCCCCCAGAACAAAGCTTTTGTGATGTTTTTTGTGGTGACGTCACTTGACATGGCCGACATGTTGGCTTACTATAAGGACATGAAGTCAGCCAATATTGCAGAATTTAAAGACCACCTCGGAAAGTACATATCTTTAGTTGAAGATGGGGAAGAGGTGTTGCTTTGCAGACGCAATATTCCTATTGCCAAGCTTATCCCATCGATTTCAAGGGAAAGCGGCAACCAAACAAAACTTGGATGCGGGGCTGGAACCATTATTATTAAGTCAGATTTGACTCTGCCCGCTTTCGCTTCGGATGATTGGGAAATGCATCAAGGAGAATTGTGAAAATTCTTCTTGATACTTGTTGCATTATTTGGGCAGTATCATCCCCCTCCTCTCTTTCAGAAAAAGCAACAGACCTTCTCACAAAAAAAGATTCTCAGGTTTACATTTCACCAATCAGTTGTGCTGAAATAGCTTGCCTGGCAGATAGAGGGCGCATTACTTTAGAGCAGCACTGGAAAGTCTGGTTTAATACCTATACTGAGCTGAATGCCTGGCAAGTTAAAGATATCACTCTGAACGTTATCCAGGAAGCTTATTCCTTACCAGATTCTTTTCATCAAGACCCTACAGACCGTATCATTACAGCAACAGCACGAATTCATAATCTTACGTTAATCACCGCCGACAAAAAGATATTGAGCTACCCCCATGTTTTGACTATTTGGTAAGACACGTTCGGGGAAAAGAGGGCCTTTCTTGATTTATTGGCTTAGCTTCTTTTTATTCTTATGATCATAGGTATGCTTCGAAAAAAGACCGTGATCACGCGAGTTGCCATATTAAACAACCTGAGGAACCAAAAATATTCGTTGATTCCATCACTGAATATAGCGATTTCAACAGCACCTGGACCCTGGTTATTCAAAACAATTTGCCATTGATAGGCACAACTTGCCTATTTAGAGAAAATCTCATAATCCTGCACGTAACACGAATCCGACCAGCCAACCGTATCTTCTGATGACAACAAAAAGATGCACCAAGTAGCATTTGTATCGTAAAATCAGTCAAATATAAATACATTTCCACAACGTTACACTTTCCACTCGCAACCATCCCCCACAGACAAATCCAACAGAAAATGCATGGCGCAATAATTGCTAAGGTAACAGTAAATGAACATAGTTGTCGCAGTCTGCCGGGTTCGGTGATGCTTATACAGGCGCCTCGCACTCTGCTCCATTTTTTAGGAGAAACACATAATGAGTTGCAAAAAAATCAAAAGAAATACCGATAAATCATTCAAATTAGCCGTCCGATACCAAGAAATAGGCAAATACGACGAAGCACAAAGAATCTATCTCGAGGTCCTAAAAATAGACAGCATGCATGCTGAAAGCTGGTTTAGATTGGGAACCATCTGGAAGGAAAACAATTTAATAAGTGAGGCGGTAAAGGCATTCTGCAACGCATCCCAACTCGACGATCAATACCATAGTTTCCTCTTTAACTTCGGGTTAACTCTGGTATCTGAAAACCATGTAGATCAGGCCATCAACACACTCAATTACCTGCTTGAACTGCAACCGCAAGTCGCCGAGATTCACTACAGTCTGGGATTAATCTACTTTCATCAGAAACAGTTAAGTTTTGCCGAACAGTTATTGAAAAAAGCAATTGAGTTAAAACCCGACTACTCAGGCGCCCATAAAGACTTGGGGCGTGTCTTAATAGAGTTAAACCGGTTGCCAGAGGCGCTTGCGAGCTTTAAGACAGCAGGCACAATAGACCACCGATGCCATGAGGCATTTCGCTATACGGGAGATATCTACCGAAAACAGGGCAAGTACAACGAAGCGGTTCTGGCTTACCAGGCGGAACAAGCAATACAGCCTGAGAACATAAACGGTATTTTTGACGTGGGCCTCACCTACTTAAGACAGCAAAACAATGTAAAGGCGATAGAGGTTTTCCAACATATAGTAACCCAAGCACCACTTATTACGGAAGCCAGGTACAACCTTGGCCTCGCCTACCAAAATCAAAAAGAGTACGCATTGGCAGTTGAAGCCTACACGTCAGTATTGGAGATTGACGCTGATAATGCTGCTGCCCACAATGACCTTGGAATGCTTTATGATCTGCTTGGTCGTCCGCAAGAAGCAATTTATCACTACAAAGAGGTGACCAGAATTCAGCCGAAGAATATGGTTGCCAAACATATACTGGCAGCTCTTACCGGACTCCAGTTGCCAAACGGCCACCCTGACTATGTCACCTCATTGTTTGATCAGTATTCAGAATCTTTTGAAGCGGACTTGGTAAATAATTTAAAATACACTGTTCCAGCTAAGCTTAAAAATGCGGTACTTGACTACTTTGACGGTCAGGCTGAATTTGACAACGCTCTTGACTTAGGGTGTGGAACTGGCATGTGCGGCCTGGAATTCGGCCAATTTTCCACAAAAATTACTGGTGTTGATCTTTCTTCAAAAATGATCCAAATGGCTAAGGCAAAAAAGATATACTCCACACTGACTCAACAAGACATTGTCAGCTTTCTGAATACTAGTAACGAGTTGTATGATCTTTTTATCGCAGCCGATGTCTTTATCTATGTTGGCGCACTTGAGTCTCTTTTTGAGGCGGTACAAAGAAAATCCCTTCCCCACGGATATTTCGCCTTTTCTGTGGAACGTTGCGTTGGCGACTCCTTCTGGCTCAGTACGTCAGGAAGATATCAACACAGCCGCAATTACATCCAGAAACTGGCCGACACCTATTTCTTTGAAATAGAGCGCTGCGATCCCACAGGTATCCGCCTTGAAAATAACACCTGGATTCCCGGGGATTTATATATTTTAAGAAACTTTGCCTTTTCAAAGTTTCAACAAGCTGATGCAATGGAATTTGACTTGCCATATCAATTCAGCCAGCCGTTTGCGACAGTAATGTAAGATAAAACCTCTTTTTTTGGGTGGGCGAGGGTTTATACTGCCAGTGCGTAACGGAAGTTGTGCAGGAAAAAGAATATTGATACTTTAATATTTCATGTTATTATAAATCTTAACTTTAATTTATCATCAAAATGACCTCCAATGATTACACGAAAACTAAAGCTACCTCCGCCAGGAGAGGAAACTTTTTTCTTATGGGGTCCTCGCCAGACTGGAAAATCGACGCTCCTGCGAAGTACGTATCCGGATGCAGTCTGGATTGACTTATTAAAAGCAGACGAATTCCGCCGTTATCTCAGCAATCCAGAGTTGCTCCGTCAGGAATTACCTCGTGATGGAGAAATGCCCTTTGTGGTCATTGACGAAGTCCAGAAAATACCGGCTCTTCTTGATGAAGTTCACTGGCTGCATGAAAATCGAAATATGCATTTTGCTCTTTGCGGATCGAGTGCCCGAAAAGTTAAAAAAGGTCATGGCAATCTCTTGGGTGGCCGAGCAATTCGCTATGAAATGTTTGGTCTTATTCACGAAGAGATCAAGCGTGACTTCGATCTTATTAAAATCCTTAACCAAGGCTATCTTCCCCGCATCTATCATGCGCCTCAACCGCAAAGACTGCTCAATGCCTACGTTGCAAATTATCTTAAGGAAGAAATCGCGGCAGAAGGATTGGTGCGCAACTTACCCGTTTTCTCCAATTTTCTTAACATGTCGGCCCTCTCAGATACAGAATCGGTAAACTTCTCCACAATAGCCCGTGATTGCGGCGTTTCCAGCCTGACCATTAAAGAATATTTTCAAATTTTGGAAGACACCTTACTTGGCAGATGGCTGCCTAGTTTCACAAAACGACCTAAAAGACGCGTGGCAGCATCGCCAAAATTTTATTTCTCAGACGTGGGGGTGGTCAATTTCTTGGCAAAACGTGGGGCCATTGAGCAGGGCTCTGAATTGTTTGGCAAGGCCTTTGAGAATTGGTGTTTCCACGAGCTTAACGCCTACAATGCTTACAGTGAAATATTCGCGGAATTTTCCTATTGGAAACTTGCAGGAGGAACTGAAGTAGATTTCATAATTAATGACATGGACATCGCCATAGAGGCAAAATCAACCAAAAATATTACAACAAACCACCTCAAAGGACTTCGCAGCCTTAAAGCTGACCATCCTGACATTAAGCGAAGAATAATCGTCTGCTGCGAGACAAAATATCGAGTAACTGATGACGACATAGAAATTATCCCAGCACAAAAGTTCACAGAGATGCTATGGGAAAAAAATATTTTCTGATTTTATCAAATCATGATTGTCCATCGAGATTACATGAAGTTCAGCGACTCCATTATAAAAAATTTTGATGACCGTATTGAACCCTTCAATCCAGGCCGGCTTCTTGAGGACTTAACACAGACATACTGGTGAGCGGACACTATTCGTCTACCATCCACTCTTGCTGGCCGAAAAATAATCAGTCACTCATTTTAATATCATTAATGATCTCGTGAAAATCACTCTCGAAATTGATCAAAAACTGATCATCTAGTGTCTTCAATTTTTTGAGCAAAGATACTGGGAATGTATCCAACCGGTACAGCAAATCTTCTTTTTGAAAATTAGTTTTTTCTTTGGCCTCAGCAAGAATATCAGCCCACCTGAATGATGTGTTTTGACTAATAAGGTAAATATCAAAAATGTCTTTTGGGTTATCCCTGCCAAGAACAGCAGTGATCTTATTTGATAAAATATTTAGAGGATTATCAATTTTGAAGCCTTTTTGGCAGACAATTTCTCCAAATCGTTTCACTCGATCATTTACAAAATCTACTTGCAGCACAACGTCATCTTTTGAAACATAAACTCGGATAAAATCCTTGGCATCGACCTGCCTTTTTACTGCATAATTTGCAGCGCTAATCCGGTCAAGAATTGCCCTTACTGAATATGCATACGTGTCAGAGAAATGCGTAAACAGATCTAAATCATCGGAGTATCTCTTTTCAAAATAAAACCGATTTAAACAGGTTCCACCTGTAAGATAAAACTCCGTATCCTCAGCAAACACCAAAGCCAAAACTTCATCTTGGATTTGATATAATTTTCTGTAATCTATAAAGTCCATCGAAGCTCAGGGATGTTTACTTTTTGGCCAGTTAAAAACCATTTCACAATGCTGTATCGTTTCTCAAGAAAACCTTTATTGAATTTTGGGGTTTCATAACGCCTTATGAACTCTTTCAGATCACTCATACTGAAAATCTCTAGACTCTTCAAAACATCAGAGGCATTCTCAATAATTTTAGCAAATAAAAAATATTTTTCCTGGTCGGTGCCGTTCTTTGCCATATTAAGAATTTCCACAACAGAGAGGTGGTATTCCCAAAAACATTCCCGTTTAATTCTCTCACAGTCTCTATGCTGTGGCGCCGTAACTTTTTTTCCCATATTTTGGCCAACAACAAACAGGGACACTTCCCCTATTTATTGTCACACTCCACATCTTTACTTGGTCGCCCTGCTTTTTTCACCCTGACCATACGGTTCAGTTCATTTTCGATGGTATCGATAAAGCGCTCCGTGCCAAGTGGACGACCGCTACAAGTCGCTTTGCGGATGGCGTTGTTCTGTTCTTCGTTGTCGGTTTTGCAATAATCGGCATAGTCACCACGTGCGGTGGGTTCGAGCCAACCGGGATGACTCAGAAGTTCATCTTGCGCAGCGGTCAGATGGTATCTTGCGCTCGACCAACGATACTCTTCTGCTTGTCCAACGAGGCCAGCCTTAACAGGGTTACGTTCAATATAACGCGCCACCCTCCACTGAACGATTATTGCCACGCTGGGTAAATATGATGGGGATACCCGGGGGCTATGATGCGAGCGATTCTTGGCATGTGTGGAAGGTAGCTTGAAATAGTATAAGAGTCAATAAATATGGGAAGTGTCCCTGAAATAGTGTTCGGAAAACAAAAAGAGGACTTTTGGTAAGAGAGATTGTACTATATTGCGAGAAAGTGACTTAGCGATAATTTCTAAGGATACAGGAGAACCAAACAACGGTGTCACTTTGGGAAGAGACAATACCATTAATGAGGGCGGGGTTTCACAAGGCCTTGAAGATTGAGGCATATGGGAAAGCCTCACAAGGCAGAAAAGTATATCCGCCGCCGGAGCTGGTATTCAACTCCATGCAACAAACTGCCTTCGATGACGTTCGGGTGGTGATACTCGGCCAAGACCCATATATAAATGAGCATAACGGAATTTCTGAAGCACATGGCTTGTGTTTTTCGGTACGTGAAGGCATTCCAGTGCCCCCATCACTAAAGAACATTTTCAAAGAAATTCAGGCCAGCATATATCCCAATGAGCCTCAGGAATTCTCTTCGGACCTGACCAGGTGGGCCAGGCAGGGCGTGCTGCTCCTCAACTCCAGTCTTTCCGTTGTGGCCAGAAGCTCTAACTCCCATGCGAGCCTTGGCTGGCAAGAACTTACGGATAATATTATTGAGACGATTTCAAGCAAAAGGGAGCATGTCGTTTTCATGCTCTGGGGGGCCTTTGCCCAGAAGAAAACCCAACTCATCGACCAGAAGAAACACTGCATCCTTAAAACCAGTCACCCATCGCCCCTTTCTGCTCATCGCGGCTTCCTGGGCTCGGGTGTCTTTGTCAAATGCAACACCTACCTTGCGCAACACGGGTACAATACAATCGTTTGGTGAAGGATATAGACTGTTTTATCTCTTTTGAACAGCACCATTCGAACAAAACGACTTCCGAACCACTTCCACCCAATAATGTAGGGTTTCGCAAGACTCAACCCTACAAGATACACCTCCAAGTTCACTTGACAAGCCCAGTATATGTTCATAATCTACAAATATACATAGCAAGCCACATTTGTACAATAAGTGTCGCAGGTACGCACCTTTCCACAGGATATTTCTTTTTTGCATTCTTGCGCATCAACCGATTCCCCCCCTACTCTTCAGTCTCTTCCGGCTCAGCCTTTCCTTCTGCAAAATCCGGCAGCACTTTGCGCCCAAAAATCCCAACAGCCACGATACTGATCTCATAGAGAACAACCAGCGGAATGGCCATCATCAACTGATTAACCACATCCGGTGTGGGAGTAAGGATCGCGGCAATAACAAAGGCAAGTAGTATTGCGTATTTACGATGTTTCCTTAAAAAGGCCGTATTGACCAGGCCAATCTTGCCAAGCAACACCATAAAAACCGGCAGCTCAAAGATTACCGCAAAGGCTATTAACAGGCGCAGGCTTAAAGAAAAATACTCCTTCACCGCCGGCATGGGAGTCAGGTATTCAGTTGTATAGCTGGTCAGAAATTTAAAGGCAGGAGGGAAAACAACAAAATAGCCAAAGGCAGCACCTCCAAGGAAACATAACGAAGAAAGAATTGAAAAAGGGATAACTACTTTTTTTTCGTGGCGATAGAGGCCCGGGGCTACAAAACGCCATATTTGCAGAAAAATTACCGGGCTGGCAAGAAGAACTCCACTGACCAGGGCTAATTTCAGGTTAAAAAAAAAGCCTCCTGGTACGAAGTAAACACCAAGGTCGAGCCTGGCGGCAGGACATCGAACAACGGCTTCAAAAACCAGTGCCCAAGCTCTTTCACAAACCCATAACTGACACCAAAGCCGATAAGTACCGCTATTATCGACGCAATCAGGCACTGGCGCAGTTCGGCCAGATGCTCGGTAAGCGCTTGTTGTTTCAGTTCATCCATTTAGTGAACTCTGCAGATGTCAGTTGACGGTTTGCGGTTGATTTAGTTAACTTGATTTACATCGGATTCCACCAACCAAGAAGTAACTTTTAAAACAGGTCATCACTACCATGGATAGCAATCAATTTCAAGCTGGTCTTACAATGCTGCAAAATCCGATTCTGCCCTTAGCCAGGCTAGTCCAACTTCTTTTTATTACCGGCCCTTTCTCGTCAATATCTGAACTGCTTGCAGAGTTAAACGAACCCATAGAGACTAACTCGTGTCGGTACGACGAGCCCCAAGCCTTACTAAGGCCCTATATGGATGTTCTTAACGAGTTTCATCGTTTAAAAAAAGCCGAACCTCTTCCCTATAAAATCATCCATCCGGACAACAACCCGGTTGATCCTATGGAGGCCGTCGATTTATGGACATCACAGGCAATCCTTACTCGTGAACTTGAGACACTCAACAGCCTGCTTTGTGCGCCCTGCCGTTGCACACTTTGCTGTGTTGGGCCAGACCAATCATACAGCCAATCGTTTTTTGAAATACCACTTTCAGGCAAAGAGACTGCCCTTTTTTCGCTGCCCTCTGTTGATACTCCCGAAAGCCGTGGCCTCACAGCCCATTCTGAAACAGTTTTAAAGGTTGAAGGAAAGCCTTTTTTTGCCAGCGATCCTGCCATCTATAACTGGCAAAACGGCTGGAGCATGATCTTGCCTAAAGAGACCTCCTGCCAAAAACTTCGCAACAACGGCAGATGCACCATCTACCCGGAAAGACCCGACGTCTGCAAACGGCCACAAATTTTCTCCTATGTCCTCGAAGCAAGCACCGCCCCTGGGCACAGTCAGGTCTATATTGCCCAAAGCAAGGTTCTGGCTATCTGGGACTGCCCCTATGTCAAACAGTTTAAAGATGAGATAGCCGCCTATGCCGAACTATGTGAAATTGAACCAATCTTCAAAGAAAACAAAAACTAACAATACATCTCTACTGGTGTCCTCATGAAAGCATCTGATTTGCTGGTTAAATGCCTTGAAGAAGAAGGAATTGAATATGTTTTTGGCGTTCCTGGTGAAGAAAACGCCGATCTCATGATCTCTCTGGAACAGTCTAAAAAAATTCGGTTTATTCTTACCCGACATGAACAGGGTGCAGCATTTATGGCCGAAGCCCATGGCCGGCTGACCGGAAACCCCGCTGTCTGCCTCGGCACCTTAGGCCCTGGCGCCACAAATCTGATCACCGGTGTGGCCAATGCCAACATGGACAGGGCGCCGATGCTGGTAATTACCGGGCAAGGGGCATCACACCGGCGCCATAAAGAGTCGCATCAAGTTATGGATGTGGTGGCCATGTTCAGGCCCGTCACCAAATGGAACACTACAATTCTGCATCCAGATACAATCCCGGAAATTGTCAGAAAGGCTGTCCGCCTGTCCCGAACAGAAAAAGCCGGTGCCTGCCATATAGAACTTCCTGAGGATGTGGCAAAAATGCAGACCGCCGAGCAGCCAATTACCCCGGTTCGCTTCCGACGCCCTGTTCCCGACGACAAAATTATCGATCAGGCCTTTGATAGTATCAAAAATGCAAAACGGCCAATTATTCTTGCCGGCAACGGTTGTTTTCGAAAAAAAGCCGTACCTAAACTTCGTGAGTTTTGCGCTAAATCAAAAATTCCAGTAATTAACACCTTTATGGCAAAGGGCTGCCTGGACATGGATGATGAAGCATGTCTGTTTACCATCGGCCTCCAGGCCAAGGACGTTGTAACCTGTGCCTTAGACTCGGCTGACGTAGTTATTACTATAGGGTATGACATGGTGGAGTACCATCCTCGCCTCTGGAATTCCGACAAAAACAAACATATTATTCATATCGATTTCCTGCCGGCTGAAATAGACTCATGCTACCATCCCGAAAAAGAGGTCATTGGCGATATTGCCCATGCCCTCTGGATGCTTTGCGAACGGGTTGATAAATCTGGCCCCCTCTCTTTTGACCGCGCCCAGCAAAATGCTGTGCGACTGGAGATGCTCAGGGAGTTCGCGCTGCACAAAAATGACGAAACAGCGCCCCTTATCCGCCCGCAAAAAGTTTTATGGGATGTACGCCAGGTGATGGGCCCAGATGACATTGTCATCTCCGATGTCGGGGCCCATAAGATGTGGATTGCCAGACATTATCAATGCCACGCCCCCAATACCTGCCTCATTCCTAACGGGTTTTGTTCCATGGGCTTTGCCCTGCCAGCCGCAATCTCTGCCACCCTGATCTGTCCTGACAAAAAAATCTTGGCCATCTGCGGCGATGCCGGTTTTCTAATGAATGTCCAGGAGATGGAGACGGCAAAACGGATTAACGCCAATTTTGTCGCCATGGTTTGGGAGGATCATTCGTACGGACTGATTCAATGGAAACAGGATAATGAGTTTGGCAAACATACAGACCTTTCCTTTGACAACCCGGACTGGACACTTCTGGCCAAATCATTCGGCTGGAACTCGCATATCATCGAAAACAGTGCAGAGTTGTACCTTAAACTCAAAACGTCTTTTGAGGAGCCCGGGCCCACGTTAGTTATTATCCCTATCGACTATCGAGAAAATGCGAAACTAAGCAGCCGGTTAGGTAACATCATTTGCCCTATTTAGTTACTTTCAGAAATTGTTTTGTCGTTTAAAACAATTTCCTAAAGTAACTTATCCAGCTCTGCCGGGTTAGGGCCTTACCCTGGCAAAATCTGATTCTAACAAGGAGATGTCCATGACCCTAAAAAATCACTACCCGTACTATTTAGCCAACGAGGCTACGTTTGACACAACCACTCTTCTTAGCGTGTTTGACAAATTCACCCTAAAAGAGGCCTGCAAGGTCTCAATGGCTTCTCGTGATGTCATTGACCAGGCAATCACAATGACGGTTTCAGCAGCCGGACCGATGCGAAAACTGGCCTCGTACCAACGCCAAGAGATTCTGTATCACTGCGTTGATCGCTTCAAAGAACGCTTCGATGAACTGGCAATGACTCTTTGCATAGAAGCCGGCAAACCGATAAAAGATGCCGAGGGCGAAGCCGGCCGCTTAATTGACACCTTTCGCATAGCTGCAGAAGAAGCCGTCCGGATTTATGGCGAGGTTATTCCAATGGACATCAGCGCCAGGGCCGCTGGCTACACGGGCTATACCAAGCGCGTTCCTATTGGGCCCTGTTCATTTATCAGCCCCTTTAATTTCCCGCTGAACCTGGCCGCGCATAAAATCGCTCCTGCCATTGCGGCAGGCTGTCCATTTATTCTTAAACCTGCCAGTCTAACCCCCATTGGCGCCCTCATTATTGGTGAAGTGCTGGCTGAAACCGATCTGCCCAAGGGCGCTTTTTCCATTTTACCCTGTTCACGGGAGGGCGCCGACCTGTTCACCACCGATGACCGCCTCAAGCTCCTCAGTTTCACAGGATCTCCAGAGGTTGGCTGGAAATTAAAGGCCAAGGCAGGTAAAAAACCGGTGGTGCTTGAACTTGGCGGCAACGCTGCCTGTATTGTCGATGAAGACGCCGATATTGATGATGCTGTTGCCCGTATTGTTTTTGGCGCCTATTATCAGTCAGGTCAAAGCTGTGTAAGCGTCCAGCGCATTTTGGCTCACCAGAAAATATACGCCCAGCTAAGAACTAAATTAATGACAGCGGTTAACAATCTTAAATCGGGTGACCCTAAAAACCGTGACACCTTTATCGGCCCGATCATCTCCCAGACAGAGACCGATAGAATCAAGAGCTGGATTGACGAGGCTGTAAAGGCCGGGGCCAGCCTCTTGTGTGGCGGCACCCAACAGGGAACAATCATTGAAGCAACCTTGCTGGAAAATGTTCCAGAAAAGCAAAACCTCAACTGCCAGGAAGCCTTTGGCCCGGTGGCCATTCTCTCCTCATTTTCTGATTTCGACCAGGCCCTGGCCCAGGTAAACAACTCTGCGTTTGGCCTGCAGGCCGGAATTTTTACCCGCGATCTTTATAAAGCTCAAAAAGCCTGGGATGTGCTGGAAGTCGGTAGCGTTATCATAGGGGATGTGCCTTCCTGGCGGGTGGATCATATGCCCTATGGCGGCGTTAAAGACAGTGGTTTAGGTCGAGAAGGTATCCGTTATGCCATAGAAGATATGACTGAGATCCGCCTCATGGCTGTGCGGACACCGCCAAACGGCTGACTCATGAACAAACCCTTCAAAATTGTAGTGCAGCACACTGATTTCATGATCATCTCAAAATCTTCCGGAGTCTCTTTTCACGGGGAACATGGAGAAGTAGGGCTCTTTGCACACCTTCGCCATGAACTCGGTGACACGCCCTTGTTTCCTGTGCACCGCCTCGACAAAGTAACCTCAGGGCTACTTATCATTGCTCGAAGCAAAAAAAGCGCTCAGATCTTTTCACAAATGTTTCGCGATAGATCTGTTGAGAAATACTATCTAGCTATTTCAGACAGAAAGCCCTCAAAAAAACAGGGGCTTGTCTGCGGGGACATGGAGACATCCAGAAGAGGGGCCTGGAAGCTTTCCCCAACCAAACTCTCCCCGGCTATCACGCAGTTTTTCAGCCATTCATTGGGGAGCGGCAAGCGTCTCTACCTGATTAAGCCTCATACCGGCAAAACCCACCAGATTCGAGTTGCTATGAAGAGCATCGGTGCACCCGTGCTCGGCGACCCGATATATTACAAGGCAAGTTTGTCTGCATATGACAGAACCTACCTTCATGCCTTTTCAATACGTTTTATATGGGCGGGGGAATGGGTGCAGATTAACGATGTTCCAACTACCGGGGAACTATTCGGCGATGAAACTTTTAAGGAAGTGCTTGAGAGCTGCTACACAATGCCCTGGAGCCTGGCCTGGCCAACTGTGAAAAAAACCAAACTTTCTACGGACGATGATCTTTAAA
>JADGBM010000080.1 GCA_015231515.1 Desulfobulbaceae bacterium | reverse complement strand
GGGCCACGAGCCGACAGTGAGTGAGGTTGTTAGTTCCGGCGTTGATGTGGTTACTTTTAGCGGTGATAAGCTGTTGGGGGGGCCCCAGGCCGGACTTATTGTCGGTACCAAAGATATCATAGCGAAAATTAAGAAAAATCCGATGAACCGGGCTCTGCGCATAGATAAATTCACCCTGGCGGGTCTGGAGGCCACTTTGCGCTTATATTATGATCAGCTGGCGGTTTTTAAAACCATACCGACGCTGGCAATGTTAAGCGCCCCTTTAGAGGCGATTACTAAAAAGGCCTGTCGCCTGGTTCGCCAAATCAAAAAGCCTCTTGCTGAAAGCTGCTATGTATATACAATTGATACTGAGTCAAAAGTTGGTGGTGGCGCTATGCCAGAGCGCAACCTGCCGACTAAGGCTGTGGCGCTGAAGCCATTTAAGCTGACAGTTAATGAGCTGGAGGAGAGTCTGCGCAAGCAGCGAATTCCTGTTATTGGTCGAATTGAAAACGACCAGTTTATTCTCGATATGCGGACGGTAAGCGATAGAGAGATCGTCGAGTTAGCCACCTGTTTAATCGGTGCTTTCGTTAATACAAAATTGTAAAATTCAGGGATGAGGTATAGCCGTACATGTCATTTCCTTTTAACATGAGTGAAGAAAAACTTACGAACTCTGATTTTGCTCGTTTTGAGTTTCAGTTCATAAGCTCAGCACTTGAATTGCTCCCCTGTAATACCGTTCATTTCCTGCCAGTACTTACCGATGCTGATGATGGAGCGCTACCTGAAAATAATAGTTTGCCGGAGGTCTGGAAGGCTGGCAGGAAAATGGTGACAAGCCAGCTCAAACCTGTGATGGATCCCGACAAGGATCTGTTGTTTTTGCCAATCTGGAACGGTCTTACCGACCTGGCCGCAGTGGCAGTGATGTCAGCAGGGAGTAAAGGCCTTTATGCAGATTTTTCGGCAGAGTGGCTTGTGGAGCGCAGCAGATTGCTTTCCCGCGAGTATCGTCGTATTAAACACTGGGCCTATGACTCTGTCTCGGGTCTTTTGAACGGCGCGCATTTGCGCAGTGAGCTCGATGTTCTTACTCGATTGTATAATCATGATTCTCAATTAGTCCTTGGTGATGGTAGATCTGAGAGCTGGCATCTTTTTTTGATTGAAGTCGGCCTGCGGGCATCTGATGCTGATCAAATGGTACAGGCCGTCAGCGGCATTGGTGCTTATCTTGACTCGCTGGTTGGTGGTGCTTCTGTATATCATCTTGGGGTTGGGGTGTTTGGCATTCTGTGGAACTGTCAAGACAGTATGGAGATTCCAAAATTTGGTTATGCCCTCTTGCGTAAGCTGAAACGCCAGAAAATTGCTAAGGTTCATATCGGTGTCGCCTCACTTTTTGGTGAGGCGCTCACAACGGGAACTCCACTTGATAATGCCGATAAAGTTTTGTCTGAGGGCTGGGGGGCTCTCTCAACCGCTCGTGAGCGTGGGGTTTACGCCATGTGTCTGGCCGAGGATCTTAAGCAGGGCGATCACCCCTTTGCCCCACTTCCATCAGAACTCTTGGCTCAGCTTAAAAAAAGATGGCGAAGTTTAAATCAATTCTCACTGGCGGTTATTGAGCAAGATATCAGGATCGGGGAGTGTTTTCCTCTGCGGGTAAAATCGCTGGCCGGTGAGGCAGGTTTGTTGTTTGATCTTGATGCCGGCCGGGTAGTTGTTTTGCTTCCAGATCTCTTTGATGAGCAAGCCGAAGAGTGGATAGCTTCAATGCAAGCGAAAGTAGCGGCGCTTGGTATTGGCAGCTTCTCGATTGGTATCGCCTCATATCCCTGCCCCGGTTTTCATAAAAACCATATTCCGATGAATGCCTTAAAGGCCTTGGTTCACACTAATTTTCTGGGTGCGGGTACTGTTACCATGTTTTCTGGGGTCAGCTTGAATATCAGCGGCGATTATTACTATAACGAAGGCGACCTCGTTAAGGCGATACAAGAGTATCGATTAGGTCTTAATCTGGATCCGGAAAACAGCAACTTACTGAATAGTCTTGGGGTGATTTATGCGCAGTTGAACAACCACAAAAAGGCAATTTCGGTATTTGAAAAGGCAACTGTGGTTCAACCGAAGGATTTTATGGCACTTGTAAACCTAGGCTTTGCCTTTCAGGCTTTAGGCGATACTGAAAGTGCTATCAGGAATTTTGAAAAGGCCAATAAGATTAACGGGTCATATTTCGATCTGCTTCTCCAGTTGGGTCAGTTGTACTGCCAAGAGCGAAAATTTCAAAGGGCTGTAAAGGTGTTGTTGCAAGCTGAAAAAACATTTTCCAACAGTTCATTGAACGTTGATAAAACCCCGTGGGAACGATGTGAGCCCTGGTTACACGCTGAAAATGGCCTGGGGCACGGCCTGGTTTACAGGTATCTTGGTGAGGCGTTTAAGGCGCTTGGAAAAAATACCGAGGCCATGACCTATCTTCAGAGGGCCGTGCGCTATAATAGTCGTGATGCCAATGCCTTGAACATGCTTGCTGAATTGTACATTAAGGAAAGCCAGGGGGCGGATATTGCGCTCTCTTTGTGTGAACAGGCGATCGATATTGACGGTAGTTGTGACTCATATTGGTTTATAAAAGGATATATTCTGCACACTCGTCAAGCAATGTGCGATGCCCGTCTTGCCTTACTCCACTGTCTTGATCTCAATAAGAAAAACCTCGACGCCTTGATACTGCTTGCAAAAATATATCAAAAAGAAAAAAATCTTCCTCAAGCCAGAAAGACCTGTTTAAGGATATTAAGGCTTGATGGCACTAATAAGTGGGCTGCAAAGGCCTTAAAGCAATTAAACCAGCAAAACCTGAACTAAATGGTTTGTAGATGATTCCCGGCACAGCCGGACCAGGAGATGAGTATGCCAGGATTTAGCAACAATAATAAGTCATCCATGGACAAGCAGCAGTATTGGCTTGATAATTTCAACGTCGGGGATTCCTGGCGTTTGTTTAAAATTATGTCAGAGTTTGTTGATGGATTTGACTCGTTATCTGAGATTAACAGACCCGCTGTATCGATTTTTGGCTCGGCGAGAACAGATAAAAACGATGAGTATTATAAGTTGACAGAGACTATTGCCGGTGGGTTGGCCAAAGCGGGCTATGCCATAATTACCGGGGGCGGTCCAGGTATTATGGAGGCTGCTAATAAAGGCGCGGCTGAGGCTGGAGGGATATCGGTCGGCTTGAATATTAACCTGCCATTTGAGCAGGAGCCCAACCCTTTTTCTAATCTGCCTTTGAGCTTCAAATATTTTTTTATCAGGAAGGTGATGTTTATTAAATACGCTATGGCGTTTGTTGGCATGCCCGGTGGGTTTGGCACATTGGACGAACTGTTTGAGGCGGTCACCTTGATTCAAACCAGGCGCATCAAGAGTTTTCCGATTATTCTTGTCGGAACAGAGTATTGGTCTGGAATGGTGGATTGGATAAAAGACAAGATGTTGTCTTCTGCAAACATTAGCAACGATGATCTGTTTTACTTCCAGGTGCTGGATGACCCAGATGAGATCGTCAATACGATTAAAAGAACGGTGATTATATAAGAGGTTCGAACCCCTAACCTAACCCCTAACCCCTAAACTCTAACATCGTAAGGATTTAATCGATCTTTTCCGTATCCGTATCGAAACAGGTGTCACTTCGACAAGTTCGTCTTCGCCGATATAGGCGATGTAATCCTCTAATGTCATTTTTATTGGTGGCGTGAGGACAACGGCCTCATCAGATCCGGAAGCCCTCATGTTGGTGAGCTTTTTGCCTTTTGCCGGATTGATAACTAAGTCACTGGGGCGGCAATGCTCTCCGATGATTTGGCCTTCATAGACGTCCTCACCTGGACCCAGAAAAATTTTGCCGCGTTCTTGCAGGTTGAAGAGGGCAAAGGCCACGGTTTTGCAAGTCTCTTTGACTATGAGTACACCGTTGGAGCGGTTGCTGATATCACCGGCGTAAGGGGCGTACTCTGCAAAAACATAGTTCATAATACCCATGCCTTTGGTGTCGGTCATAAACTGTGATCGAAAACCCAACAGACCCCGGGTTGGTATCTTGTATATGAGTCGGGTTATGCCGTTTTCGGTATTCATTTCGTTGATTTTGCCTTTGAGCTTGCCAAGTTTTTCGATAACGGTTCCCTGGTATTGCTCGTCGACATCAACGGTCAGTTCTTCAAACGGTTCAAGCTTTTGACCGTCAACCTCTTTAAAGAGAACCTGGGGACTGGGTAACTGGAACTCATACCCCTCCCGCCGCATCTTCTCGATAAGTATCGACAGGTGCAACTCACCCCGGCCAGCTACTTTAAACCCGACAGCCTCGGTTAACGGCTCAAACTGTAGAGCGACATCGGAAAGAATCTCTCTCTGGAGACGTTCTTCAATGTTTCGTGAGGTGACAAATTTCCCTTCACGGCCGGCAAAGGGAGAATCGTTAGGGATGAAATTCATTACCAAAGTTGGTGGGTCAATATCAATAATTGGTAGAGGCTTAGGGTCGAGTGGATCGGTAAAGGTAACACCAACCGTGATGTCTTCGAAACCGGCAACTGCGACAATTTCTCCAACAGTTGCGGTATCGGTGGCCACTTTTTCATTGCTTTCAAAGCGAAAAATTTTAGATATTCGCGTATTAACGATTGTGCCGTCTCTTTTTACAACAGCAACATCCTTGTTGGTCTGAAGTGTGCCGTTGACCACTTTTCCTGTGCCTAAACGGCCAAGATACGGTGAATAATCGATGGTGTTTATCTGCATCTGCAGGGGTGCATTAATATCTCCTGAAGGTGGGGGGATAAACTCGATGATTTTTTCCGACACCGGGGTCATGTCTTTATTGTCGTCACCCAGGTTGAATAGAGCGTAGCCCTCCTTTGAAGAGGCATAGACTACCGGAAAATCAAGTAAGTGGTCGGGGGCATTAAGCTTGACAAAAAGATCAAAAACCTGATCGACTGCCCAATCACAACGAGCCGCAGGTTTATCTATTTTATTGATGACGACAATAATCGGGATAGCCGCAGCCAGGGCCTTTTTGAGAACAAAATAGGTCTGGGGCATTGGGCCTTCCTGGGCATCGACCAGGAGTAAGGCGCCATCAGCCATACGCATAACACGCTCAACCTGGCCGCCGAAATCGGCATGGCCGGGTGTATCGATAATATTGATGAAATATTCTTTGTAGAGATAGGAGCCGTTCTTGGAGGCGATGGTGATCCCTCTTTCACGCTCTAAGTCCATAGAGTCCATCAATCGTTCAGAGACAGTCTCATTCTCGCGGTACATGCCGCTTTGCTTAAAAAGTTGGTCAACTAAAGTGGTTTTGCCATGGTCAACATGGGCAATAATAGCTACGTTTCGAATGTATTTCTGTTCTGTTGTCATCTGAGTATGTTCGGTAGGTAAAACGTCGGCGGGGACATTTAATATAGTGAAAAAGGGGACTAACGTATATCAAATGTCCGAAATAGGCAAGGTAATGTTGTTTTCTGCCCAAAAAAAACTATTTTGAGAAAAAAATTCTGGTTGGTGGGCTCGGTTATTTGCCGGGGTGAATAGCATGCCTCCCAGGACAATTTAGCGGCTGCCGAGAATTCCCATGACCTTGTGGCTGTCTTCCTGGATCAGCTGATTTATTTGCACCAGCAGGAGCTCAGTTGTCTGGTTGCCAAGATCGAAACCACTCTTGGTAAGATAACTCATGGCGTTCGGGCCGATCAAGTGCGGGAGCTCAAGGTTAGCCTCAAAAGGTGAGGCGGGAAACCCTGCAAGTTTGGTGAAAATATTGGCCTGGTAGATCAGGCACGAACCGGTGGGGTAGGTTTTGTCCTGCCATGGGGCATGGTGATAAAACACCTGGTTGATAATTTTATTTGGGATGCGCCATTGTTGCAGGACTGTTGCTGCGACCTGGTAATGAGTTACTCCCAATATTTTTTTCTCAGCTTTGCTGAAAGAAACTTTTCTTGTTGCCACATAATCAACAATTTGGGTGAACTCTTTGTTGAAGTAGACATCAAAAATAACTTTGCCCATATCATGAATGAGACCGGAAAGAAAAAGTGAACCGTCGTCTGGTATCGAAAAATGGCGGGCGAGAAACTTGGCAATCTGACTACAGATGACCGAATGTTGCCAGAATTTTTCTCTGCTGAAAATCGAGTCCTCCTGCTCGGGCGGGAAGAAGTTTTGAATAGAGATGGCTGAAAGTATGCCCTTCACCTCCGTTAAACCGAGAATCGTTAAGGCATGTGTTATTGAAGTTACTGTGTTCAGCGTCCCGTAAAATGGCGAGTTTGCTATTTTCAAGATACGTGTTGCAATTGAAAGGTCTTGCTCGATCAGTTCTGCAATTTTTGAGAGGGGTGTATCATCGTTGTGAAGCAGTTCCATGATCTTCTTCGAAACAATCGGAAGTGTAGGGATTTGCTCAATTTTTCGAACAATTTCGTCAATGTTTTTAATTGTGTCGGTCATCTGTTCTTTGTCAGTTCACTGAATCAGCTTTGTAGGCGTTAATTCAGTTCTGTTTTTCCGGAGTTGCCCCTGCTTCCCTGAGGTAACGATCAAGGTCAAGGATAATGGGTTTTAATTCACTGTTTCCATTCTGGCTGTTGTCAGTGTTTTGTATGACATTGTGGCCATTTCTTGAGTGACTGCTTTGTAACTCTTTGCGAATCTCCTTAAGTTCATTTGAAATCGATTCGATTCCCTCGGCAATGGATTTGGCTAAGAGCGTCAAAGATTGATCGGGGGTGGAACCTGCTGAATCCGGTTCAACTTTAGCAGTGGCTTCAGGAAGAGTTTTCGTTGTAGTGGCAGGCTGGGAGGTGGTAGCCTTTTCTTTAACCTGGATTGCCGGTGGCTGTGTTTTTGGTCCGGTTAACTCCAGAGGGTTAGCCATAAAATTGAGGCATCTTTCCCAGAAGCTGACAATTTCCTGGTCAAACTTTTCCGGCTTGTTTTCCAACAGCCGTTCGGTGATTTTTTTAATGCATTTTGAGGCAATTGTGTCAGGGAAGAGTTTAAGGAAAGGGACCTGTCTGCTGACAGCCTCGGTAAGCTTTGTATCTTTGTACACGACACCAAGGACTTCAATTGAAATACTCATGTATTGCGTAACAGCATCTTTAAAGCGTTTGTATACAGCCTTGGCGGTTTTGATATCGGTGCATTGATTGATGACTACCTTTATGTTGCCGGTATAGTTGTTGGCGGCAAGAACTTTCAGCAGGGCATAGGCATCTGTCAACGAGGTGGGTTCCGGGGTAATTACCACCAGAGTTTCCGGGCAGGAAAGGCAGAAGGCTATAACGTTTTTGGTAATACCTGCTGAAGTGTCGAAGAGGAGGTAGTCATAACTGGCCAGGTGAGAAAGTGATTTGAGCAGGTCAGTGAGTACGGCAGGATCCATGTTGGCCAACTCTTCAACACCCGAACTGCCAGGCAGGATATCAATCCCATGGGTGGAGACCAGAACATCGGTTAATGATTTTTTGTTATGAACTAAATCAAGAATGTCATGGGTTGGCCGTATTCCTAGCAAGATATTGATGTTGGCAAGACCAAGGTCTGCATCAAAAAGGCATACCTTGTGGCCAAGATTTGAAAGTTGCAGGGCAATATTCAGGCTTATGTTGGTTTTGCCAACACCGCCTTTGCCGCTCGTTATTGCTAGCGCTCGTGTCATTGGTTACCCGGATGCCGGCAGGGCGCTGATGTCGATTCTGCCAGCCTTTTCTTTGATGGTAAAAAGAACAAGTTCACACTGCTGCTGTCTGCATACTTCGCTGAAACTGTCGGTAATGAAATCACCAAAAATTTTTCTGTCAACTGGCGTACTTTTGACTGACTCAAGGTTGGAAAGCTCCAGGTAGCGGGCGTGCATTGCATTGATAATGTTCTGTTCCGTTTCTGGGCTGGACAGTGCGAAGCCATCGTGGAAGATACTTTTGTCGACCCGCGAACTGGCGGCGAGGTCAGCTTTCATTTTATGGTATTTCTTGAATGATTTTATCATGTCATGGGGGACGTTACGGATAATCTCCTCCAGAGTAATTTCGCTGAGTTTGAGCAGGCCATCATCAACCATGGTTTTCATGCCGTTGTCTAAGGCAATGTTTTTAAGTTCTTCGCGTTCGGCGCCTCGGCTGACAGCTTGCGGGTCATCAATGGTGTAGAGTTCCGATATAAGGGAGCGCCCATCATAGCCGGTAAAATTGCACGAATCACAGCCCTTACCCTTATGAAATTTGAGGTGGGACGGAAACTCTTCAAAAACCTGAGACCACTCGTCTTCATGAGGTATAAAGCTTTCGCTACAGGTCGGGCAGATTCTGCGAACCAGGCGCTGGGCGATAATGCTCGATAGACATGAGGCAATCTGACTGCGGTCAACATCAAGATCGGTTAAGCGATCAATAGAACTGACGGAGTCATTGGTGTGGAGAGTGCTTAAGACGAGGTGGCCAGTCTGCGAGGCATCAAAGCCGATATTTGCCGTCTCTGAATCACGTATTTCGCCAATCAGGATAACGTCAGGGTCGAGGCGTAAAAAGGAGCGCAGCAGTCTGGCAAAGGTCAGGTTGATTTTAGTGTTCACCTGAGTCTGCATAATGCCGGAAAAACTGTATTCAATAGGGTCTTCGGCGGTGATTATCTTTACGGTCGGATTGTAGATGTACTTGAGGGCGCCATACAGGGTTGATGATTTTCCGCTGCCGGTTGGGCCGGTGACCAGGTTCATTCCAGCGGAGCTTACGATGCAGCGTTTAAAAGTGTCAAGGACGTGGGGGGAGTGGTTGAGGTTTTCTAAGCCGACGCTTGCCTTCCGTGAATCTAGAATTCGAATGGTGACATTTTCTCCGGAAATAGCTCGACAGGTGGCTACCCTGAAATCAAGATCGGCTTTTTTGCCGCTGGTCTTGTCGAAATAGTTGATTCGAAAGACGCCGTCTTGTGGAAGACGTTTTTCGGAAATATCGAGATTGGACAATATTTTGATTCGAGAAACGATTGAATTGGCTTTTTGGTGGATTTTTTTCTTGAGCCAGCCTTTAGCAAAATCATGCATTACCCCGTCAATACGGTAACGAAGCTTAACGCCTTCACGATCTTGCTCAAAATGAATATCACTGGCCTTGTGAGAGATTCCAAGCTTGATCATGTGGTTGACCAGCTCTTCAGCCTCGATATCTTTGTCGCCGTAGAGAGGTTTGTCTTTGCTGGCGGACATCTCTTCGTCTACTTCAAGTTGAAGAAAGTCCACCATCTCTTTTGACCCACCATCTGTGCCAAAGAAATCGTCTTCATCTTCAATTTCATGGGTAAGCCCGCCGAGCTTTTTGCTGTAGAGGATCTCAAAGATTTCCGAGAATTTTTCGGGTGTAATAAGGATACAGCTAATCTCGAGATGGGAGTAAATATCTTTGAGCTCTCGGGCGGAATGAATTTTCTCGGGAAGAAACACCCCCAGGGATAATTTTTTATCGACGAGTGTGATTGGAATGATCAGGTTGTTTTCGGAATATTTCTGACTGACGATACCAGGAAGTACCTTTTTGTCCTTTTCGCTGTGGACAAAACCATCCAGCGATTTAAACGGGATGTTGTACTGTTTGGCGAGGATTGCCTGCATTTGAAAGGCGGTGATAATTTTTTTCCTGACCAGGGTCTCCCCGAATCGCTCGGACCCTTGTGAGTTTTCTTTTAAAAGAGCGTGAAGATCTTCTTTTTTTAAAATCCCATCTTGAACCAGGTACTCTCCCAGGCGGATGTTTTTTTTGTGTTTATTAAGAACGTAGTTCAGGTCTAGTGGATTAATTACGCCCATGGCGCAGAGAATTTCACCGATAGGGCGGGTGCTGCCCTGGATTTTCAGGGCCTCTTCGACAGCCTTTTCAGTTACCTTGCCCAGGGTAATTGCCATTTCACCGATCTTAGGGGCATTGAGTTGCTCGCGGAGAAGAACTTGCAGCTGGGCAGGACCAATGAGTCCCTCCTTGACCAGCATTGTCCCCAGAAATTGACCTTTAGGCTGGTCTTTGAGGCAGCGATCGAGCTGATCCTGGTTAATCATGCCCTTTTCCACAGCTAGAGCCCCGAGAGATTTTTTCAAGGAGGGGTGTTTGAGGATTTCGTCAAGATCCTGGCGTTTTATGGTGCCTGTTTCTACAAGAATTCTGCCAATGGTATAGCCAGCTAACTTTCGCTCTTTTGACTGAGTTTCGAGGGCCTTGGATAGATCAACTTTCTTTATGAAACCTTCCTGGATAAGAAGCTCTCCAATCCTGGTGACCCCGTCAACGCTTGGCGTTTTTGTCGAAACTTTAAGGTCGGATGTTTGAAGGGTTTCTGCTGCCATGCTTAACCATTGTGTCTGATTCGATGAGAACGTATTGATCTTTCTGTGATTAATATTGCGTAGCTAAAAGTATTGTACATAAAATATAAAAAAATAAGCAAGCATCAAGGTTGCATAATACCTAATTTGAATTAGCTTGTAGATTCAGGTGTTAATGGTTTGTAAAATACCTGATTGTTTTTTTAGTGCCTTACAGAGTATTTTTTTTGTTTTTTTACAAGAAAATACTCTGCGAAAGGCACTTATCCCGTTCATCGGGGTTAGAAACTCTAAAGTCAAAACAATGCATCAAGAGGGGTTATTATGGGAATGTTTAAAAAGCTCAGCCAGAGTGATTCGACATCGAAAAATATTGAGTGGGATATGACTCCTGATCTTGCGTTTTGTATGTATTCAGCCAAGGGACTGCGTGAGGGGTTAACCAATACAAGTGAACGGACCTGTTATTTCTTTATTGATAACTGGGGCGATGAGCCAAAACTATATCTTATGGAACGCGGCGTCAGGCATGTTAACATATTGGCAGAGGTCAAGGCTCCTCCAGCAATGTTGATTGATTGCATCGTGAATCAGGGCGGTTCAGCATCTTCAAAGGATAATTTTACAGTGGATACTGCCTTGAAGAACTGGTTGATTGCCGAGGTGGTTGAACCTGATGACAGTCCGTATCTGTTTCCGGTCATTGGAGAAGGGGAGGTAGCGGAAGATTTTGGTGAGCCGCTGCCTCTTATTACGGCAGAAGGCCTTGTGGCTAATCCGATTGCTCTGCCCGCTGAGCCCTGTACACTTCTTGATGAACAAATTGAACCGCTCGTCAAGCGCTATAATTTTTTTGATGCTCAACGTAATCCCCAGGGAGTATTTGAGAATTTTTTGGTAGACAGCGGTGATTCGTGCACAGTAGTTGACTTGCGCACCAAGCTTATGTGGCAGTCTGCTGGCCTTGATCTTTGTTCGATCCGCAGTATGACAGGGAAAATCGTACAATTAAATATAGATGGGTTCGCGGGCTATAATGACTGGCGTATGCCCACAGTTGAAGAGGCTATGTCACTTATGGAAACAACTCCCAACGCAAAGGGCAGCCATCTGCACCCGTGCTTTTCCAAAGAGCAGCCCTTTATTTTTGTGGCAGCCCGGCGCAAGCCAACCGGCTACTGGTTTGTTGATTATAAACGTGGTCGGCTGTATTGGTCTTCCGGCACAGTTCCTGGTGGGTTTTGTCGATTATGTCGTAGTTTGGACAGAGCCTCTTGAAAATGCTCGAAACTCAAGGGGGCATGAAGGCCGTTGGGCTCCGGCGTCAAGGCCGCGCTCAGATAGGAGTGCATAAATGACTGCTCGCGCCGTCGGCAGTCGTCAAGGGAGAACTTCAACTGTTTCTTGGCGGGGCGTTTGGGGTGGGACGTCTTCGGGGCAAACCTTGGCCAGGGCTCGGCAAAAACCCTCTGGCCAAAACGAAGCCGGTACAGAAAAGAGTGATGCGTAGAAATGGCCCCGGCCCAAGGATAGTGATCGAGCTGATAGCCTTGGGAAAGGCTGTCGATTCTTTCTTCCAGCCTCCCGTCATCGTCGGAGGCTGAATCGTCTGCTGCCATGCTGAATAGCGGGAAAAGCCGGAAAACGTCACCTCGGGCATGGTATGCGGAAGCAATGCCGTACTGTTCGGGATGACATGAGATCAAAGACCCGGGGGTCAGATTAAATTCACCGGCGATAAATTGGTCAATGACGGCGCTTTGCCGGTCAATCAGTTCAATGGTTGCCTCCGCCTCCTGGAGGGTCTCCCCCGGGTGATTGAGAAAGGTCATCCAGCTTGTCGCAATTCCAGCCTGATGGAAATTTCGGTTGATCCGGCAGATCAACTCCGCATCAATCCCCTTGTTCATAAGACGAAGCACCCGGTCGGCGCCGCTTTCGATTCCAAAGGCTACGGCCCGTAAGCCAGCCTGGAAGAGAAGCCGACAGCGCTCCTGGGTGTAGGCGGCTTCGATACGCAGGTCGGTCGACCAGCGGATGTCAAGCCCTTCTGCAATGATTCGCTCTGACAAGGCCAAAGCGTAGGCCGGAGAAAGAACATCGGCGGAAAGATAAAAATTGCTTACCCCGAATTCATCCTGCAAGGCCTGTAGATCAGCCACGGCCTGCGCCACCGGAATCTCGCGGTAGGAATGCATTCCTGATTGATTAAACCCATAGCAGCAGAAAGAACATTTGTTCCAGTAGCACCCTCTGGTTGGACTGTACAGCAGCAGCCGATCCGGAGCAAGGTAGCGGTTCAGTTCAAAATCGGAGTAGTCCGGTTTGGCAGCCTCGGTCGGATCAAAGGTAACGACGGGTCCTTTTATGAAGGAACCGGACTCCGCTCCCTTCATCATCAGGTTAGGAATCGCTGCAAACGCCTCGTTTGGCATATTTTTTTCATTAAGCAAGGGCAGGAGTCGGGCCAGGGTTTGTTCCCCTTCCTGGAGGCCGACTGCGTCAACGTAATCAAAAATGTGCTGGGCCGTCTCATCGGCGCTGTTGCGCATGATCTGATCGATGCATGGACCGCCAAGAATCAAAAAGCAATCAGGGAAAAACTCCTTGATCATGCGGCAGAGATAAAAGGTCTCCGGAATCTGGGAGACAAAAGTCAGCGAGATGCCGACAAAACGCGGGTTGACAAAACTGCTCAATTGACTTCGATAAAAAGGGTCAAGTGGGCTTTTTTTCTGGGCTATGTAAGAATCGAGCAGGTTGAAATCCCATGGTGCCACGAGATGGTCGGCGCGGTTAAAACTGAAGCGAAAGGGAAAACAGAGTGCTTCCAGCACCTGAAACAACTCTTCGAACCCATCCCGGGCCGCCAGATATCTCTTTTTCTGGTAAAATTGGCGTGGATCCTTCATGACAGCATGGCAATCGGAAAAGTCGCGGCACAAGGGGAGCGCCTCGGCAAGGCGCCAATACTCCATCTGCTCATACAGGGTCAACCGTTGGCGGCGGTTTAACTCCTGAAGTCGAGCCGACAGTTGATGACGCCATTTTTCCATCGTTTCGCCAGCCAGCAGAAAAGAGAGGCATTCAACGTTAAAATCCTGCAGCTCGACGCTGATTCCGCGCTGATGCAGGTACCCTTTAAGGGTGGGCAACCCCACATAGGCCCAGGTAGGATCAGCAAAGGGCGGGAAAATCAGGTGGGAGGTGTTCTTGTCCCTTGGGATGGTACGGGTGGAGTTCTTCAGACAGACGGACTGGTTCATTGCTTCCTGGTTAACTATTTGAGGGCATTGGATTATCTTATCCCCGTTATGAATATTCTTCTATTGAGAATGATATACAGAGAATGAATAGGCCTGACAAAATTAGAGTTGTCAAGAATATTTAATTAAGAGTAAGGTGCCAATTCAATAGATTAAAATGAAAATGCCCTGTGAATACCCGGCTTGTTGTGGGATTTGTAACAAGTTAAAATCGAGGAGATACGTCTACTAAGATATGAACACTGATACCCTGCTGTTAATTACCTATGTGTTGCTGGCAATAGGCCTTTCATTTCTCTGTTCAGTTGCTGAAGCTGTGTTACTGAGCATGACGCCTTCATATATCGAGGGGCAGAAGGAAAAACGACCAAAACATGCGGCGCGCTTGAAGCGATTGAAACAGGACAATGTTGATCAATCACTCGCGGCCATTTTGACTCTGAATACGTTCGCGCACACGGTCGGGGCGCTAGGTGCAGGTGCGAAAGCTACTGTTGTCTTTGGGGGCGCCTGGTTTGGTCTGTTCTCTGCGGCCATGACGTTGGCTATTCTGTTTTTATCTGAAATTGTTCCTAAAACCAT
>JADGBM010000079.1 GCA_015231515.1 Desulfobulbaceae bacterium | reverse complement strand
TCCCTGTTTGTCGATAATTTCAAATGTTTGTCTTTTGACATTCAGCCTGACGCTTAGTTTTGGTTGGATGCCCTGTATAGATATTTTTGTAGCTCTTGCTGCTGCTTCGCGGCGCTGTTCCTCGGCAGAGTAAGGAAAATCGTGCAGGTCTGTCAGGTTTACAGAAAGCTTCTTAAGACCGAGGGAAGAATACCTGCCAGGGCAATCATCGTAAGTGAGCGGGCACCTCATATTTCATGCACCGTGACAGCCCCGACCATATCCTGGCCAACAGCTACAAGCTGGCTGAAAAAATCATTCCTATCGATTTTGTTTTGCTTTAATAGGGCTTCGAGTTGGGGGCCTTCCGGAAGCAGCCCATCAAAAAATGGTGGGAACGCATTGAACTCATATCTGCTACAGGTTTTGGGGAGGGTGAGAGATATTGGTGGGCCTTCATAGTCAGGGTCATAAACAAAGCAAAAACGACGACCGGAGTCGTGTACCTCAAGAATACCTGCGGTGATTGAGTGGACACGAACCTCAGCTTTTCTCATTGCCGTTTTCCATGAGATGATTCATCAGTGGACTTTCAAGTAGTACGGAAATATTTAGTGCGTGGAGAACTTTTTTAAGGGAACTGAAGCGCACGGTATCCTTGCCATGTTCAATGTCGAAAATTACAGTTTTACCAAGCCCTGCCAAGTCTGCGAGTTCTTTGATTGAAAGCCCGGTTTTTTGTCGGTGTTTGCGTATGATTTTCCCGAAAGCATCATTGGTTAAGTTGCTGATATTTACTGGCATGGCGGTATAAACGTAGAGTTTGTATTTATTTGTGGGTGAATGTAACTGTAATACATAATTTTTACCGGAATCGTGGTAAAAAATCAATATAATATAGTGGTTGTGGGTACAGAGGAATAATTCTTGCTGTGTTGCTGCTATGGCGGTAATTAATGGGTAAAATACATGGGGAGGGCTATTGAGAACGTGGTTAGTTATGCCTTCCCTCCGTTGGGGCAACCACGCAAATGCCATCCAATAAGTTGGCAATACACAGTAATTTTTTGACGACAGTCACCGTTCATCCCCAAGCTTAGCAAAAGCTGGAGACTGTTTAACAATAGATCAACGAGCAAACGGATAAACAGGGTGGCAACCATCAGTTTGTGCCTGTGAGGATTCCATTTTTTGTAAAAGGTATATCGTGAGCGGTAAAACATGATACGGGTCTTAGCACTGTATTTGGCAGTTTGTCCCTGCAAATGATAAATCTTTGCCGAAGGAATAAAGTATACCCCCCAGCCATTTCGGTGCATGCGGTAAGCCCAGTCCGTTTCTTCAAAATAGAAAAAATAGTCTTCATCGAAAAGGCCGACGTCATCCATGGCTTTTTTGCTGACAAGCATGCAGGCCCCAATACATGAATCAACCGGTATTGGTTTTAAATAGTCTCTGCGCTTGCTGGGAAATCTTTTTGGAAAAAACAAGCGCAGAAGAGTCTCGTTGGTAAGCATTGCCCGGACGCTTGGGAAATTGGCAAAGGAGTTTTGGCGAGTACCATCTTCATTAAGTAATTGGCCGCAGGCCATTCCAACCTTAGGGTTTTCCTCTAAAAACCTATATAACTGCTGAATAGCGCCATGGGTCAAGATTGTATCTGAGTTAAGCAACAGAGCATAGCGACCATTCATTTGTCTGAATGCCATATTGTTAGCTGCAGCAAAGCCTAAGTTTTGCTTGTTTTCGATGACATGAACTTCTGGGTAGGTATTTTTGACTTTTTCAACACTGTCATCGGTTGAACCATTATCCACAACCCAGATCTCATAAACCATTTGGGGCATATGTTCGTAAATGGATGCGAGGCAGTTAAGGAGCAGTTGCCGGGTGTTCCAGTTTACTATGACAATTGATATTTCCACGGCAGTTACTTGGTTTAGTTGGAAAATTGGTTATTTAGAAGAGCCTTTTGCAAAAAGTAGCCATCCCCGAGGTAAGCAGAGACTCCGGTGTTTCTATCGGGAATCCAAGTCTTTATCAACCATCAAATATGGATTCCGTCTAAAAACATGACGGAATGACGTGTTTAACTGATTGTACAGAGGCTCAGGAATAAAGGAAAATTGGCCTGCATAGTACTCAATTATTAGGTAAACATAAAGAGGAACTAGCTTTGTTAAGAAGGGAAACTGTCAGTTTTTTTGTGGGTATTAGAAAGTTCAACAAGTTTGGCATATTTAAAGAATTTGTTGATGGCATCAGAAACCGCAATGATAAAGCCTGGTGAACCATCTCGAAATCCCATTCGGAATAGATAGTTATATAAAAAAGCCCAGGTACCCCTAGCTAACGCCTTGTTATATGAGGCCATTTCGCCATTTTCAAACAGTTCGGCGGCGCCAATGGAAGAGTAGCGGTCTATTTTTGCCAGTGTATGTTTAATGTCTCTGGTCGCGTAGTGAATTAATGGATTTTGCAGTGTTCCTGTTGAGCCTTCGACGATTATGGATTCGTGCACGGGTTTTGAGTTCATTTTGCAGAACTTTGTATTGATTAACCTGACTACGTGATCAGGCCACCAGCCGGCATGCTGTATCCAACGATTTAAAAAAATGTTTTTTCTAGGAACTTTGTACGCATTATTGGAGCCTGGGTTATCTAAAATATGTTGTATCTCAATTGCTGACTCGGGCGAAACCCGTTCGTCGGCATCAAGCACAAGCACCCATTTGTTCCGACAGCGATCTATTGCGATTTGTTTTTGGATTCCAAAACCCTGCCACTCTTCCTGAAAAACTTTTGCCCCATATGATGCAGCAATGGCAACAGTGTTGTCAGTGCTGCCGGAGTCAACAACAACAACGTCATCAACAAATGCGATGCTTTTAAGGCAGTCAGCAAGCCGTTCTTCTTCGTTAAACGTAATAATGGCAATGGATAGAGGTATTTTGGTGCGACTCATGGTTTTCGTTTTATACTGGGCATGGTTTACGGAAAAATAGGTTCGTAATACGAATTATTCCATAACATAATACGAGTTTTAAATAGGCAGAATGTGCATCTCATTATTGATGGGGTGGGTGCCGCGCAGGAAGAGACCTTTTCGGCCATCAATGCTGATCGGGTCACCAAAACGTATTTCGCGGCCGCTAATCTCGCAGCGTTCTTCTGCTTCAAATACCTTAAGATTCTTGCAACCAACCACACATGTTTTTTCAAGTCGCAGAGCAACAATTGAGGCATGCGAGGTCTGGCCGCCTCGGGCAGTTAACAGACCATCGGCCTGGGAAATCTCTTTAATGTCTTCCGGAACGGTGTCCTGACGCACAAGGATCAGCGGGGTTCCAGGATCTTCCTGGCGGAGCCTGTTGATATTGTCCACTGTAAAAACGGCCCTACCCGACAGGGCGCTGCCGCTGACTCCAATACCTTTACCGAGTATCGACCTGGTCATTGCGGTGCTTTCTTGAAAGGCATCGAAATTTTCTTTCTTTTTGATGGTGATCATATCCCTGGTTTGCAGAAGATGCAGGTCAGCAGCCTCCGGCCCTTCAAAGGTAAACTCGATGTCCTGAGGGTTCCAGTGCTTTTCATACACCAGGTCGCGGGCTATGTCGCGCAGGTGTTGATAGATTTTTGGGAAACGTGTTTCCAGCGAATTTTCCTTGGAGCGGCCATCAATTTCGGCCTGTTCAACCGAGATTGGAAAGGTCGTTACCAGGCCGGAGACGATATCTTCACCCTGGTCAGCGGTTGCATAATCACCCCAGAGTGCTACCCTGCGGACTTTACGATAGGGATGGGCGGTAAAAACAACACCACTGCCGGATTTTGGGCTCAAATTACCAAAAACCATCTCCTGGATAATAACGGCGGTACCCCAGGAGTCAGAAACATCCATCAGGCTTCGGTACTCTTTGGTTTTTGCGGTGTTCCACGAATCAAGCACCGTTTCAATGGCCCCTACAAGCTGGAGCCAGGGGTCATCAGGGATGCCGATACCGATACCGCGAATCGCCTTTTGGTAATTTAATGACAACTCTTTCATTTGGGCTGGGGTAAACTGGCGCTTCACCTGGACATCATGGGTGGCCTTTGCCTCGTTCATCAAGGTTTGGAAGATTTCCCGGTCAATACCTTTACTCATGGCCCAGGATTGTAAAAACCTGCGGTAGTTGTCCCAGGCCAGATATTCCTTGCCGGTTTTATGGGCAAACTCTTCGGCCAGATCTTCATTTAAACCGACATCGTGCAGTGTTGCCATCATGCCGGGCATGGAAACAGCTGCCCCGCTTCGTACAGAGACAAGCAGCGGGTTAGATGGGTCACCGAAGCGTTTACCGGTTTTGTTTTCAACCTCGGTTAGGGATTGCCGAATCTGGGCCATAAATTCGTCACGGGCCTTGAAGAAATCTTTAACAACCGGCCAGCAGCGGAAAATCTCAGTTGTAATGATAAATCCAGCTGGCACAGGCTTGTTGTCAACTGCCAGTTGCGTCAAGTTATAGCCCTTGTTTCCAAGCAGGATCAGGTTTGTTGTGTTTTTGCTGGGCGTGTGCAGAGAACTGATTACATTCTCGGGGTTATAGGTCATCAGGAGGTTGAGTTTGGACTCGTCGAGAACTTCTTTCTGGCTTTCCAGGGTTTGATAGATTCTGGTAATAAAATTGTCCAGGCTTTGCAGGCCGAAGGTTCCGGCAATTAGATCGCGCAGGAATGATTCACTTAAACGGTGAATACTGCCGGAGATATCATTTTCACTCCACAATTTGCTGTAGCGCGGCAGCAGGCTTTCGCAGCCTACCTGGGGAATAATGATGGAAAGGTTGTTTTGATGAATATTGGTGTAATAGGCATAAATAATGTCTTTAACTCCGCTTGATAAGCCCCGTAAAATATCAAGGTATTGGGTGTAGGAAAAGCGTTTTTGTTCCACCGAACTTTCAAGCAGAGAGACGTAGGTTTCAAGGTTTCGGCTGGTAATACCATCTATTTTAAGGGCACGCAGGTAGAGCTTTAGGCACTTGGTAATTCGAATAAAAGTAATTTCGGTAATAAATGACAGGTTTACAGTGTCCGGAATTTTTTCCAGGTAGAGGTTGGCCAGGTTTTCCAGCCTGAAGGTAAGCCCGATGGCATCGAATTTTTTTTCGCGATAGCGGCCATACACCGATGGAATGTCAACCGCAATGTGACGCTTGTAATAGATATCTTCCTTTGCTTCGAATATCTCGTCGCTCAGAATTGTTTCCTGGAGTTTTTCAAGATGGGTTAATATTGCATCAAGGCATTGAAAGGTATCGCATATTTCAAGATCGGCAATGAGTTCTTCAATCTCTGGAAAACCCGAATTAACGGCAATATCAAGCTGATGACGTAAATCCTGCAACCCAAGATTATATTTTTCATACAACAGAGTATACATGTGGATAAGGAGGGAAAAACGCCTGACCTCCACAGAGTTTAAGTCAGACTGTTGAGCAAGAAAGTTTTCCCGAGTTTTTTCATCCCAGTCAAGCAGGTCCTCTATGTTGGAGAGATCAGGCAGTTCGAAAGCCCTCTTCATAAGAATGTGCAGGTCGTCTATGAATGGGCCTGTCGTCTTGATGGCGTAGAGAACTTCATGGGGAAGGAACTCCCTTAGAACGTTAATGTCACGCGAGCGCCAGAATGAAAAAATTGCCTTGATAAAGTCAACAATCAGATTGCTTGACTCAACATGGCTCTGCTTTCTTAAAAAATGGATCAGCACATCTTTGCGACTGTGGGATTCATCGAGTTCCGTTGATACTTCACGCAGTTCACCCTCGGCGCCAATCTCGTTGAAGAAAACCGGCAGCAGCTTGGCAAATTGTTTTGCTAAATTGTAAATTGGTTCAATAGGGTGGTTGAGCAGTTCGGTGATGTCTCTTTGAAAGAGATCTGTGTCCTTGATGCAGGTTCCAGAAAGATGGAGGTTGATGATCAAAGCAGAGAACAGGGTTGAACACCATTTAGGCTCCTGCATAATCAGGTTTAACCACACTCGGATATTCACCAGATGGGCGGGGTTGGCAATCGGCTGCCAGTCTTCATCAACACCGGTGACATTGGCATATTGAAAGCCAAAGCGAACCACTTCCCATAAAAAGCTTTCCACCAAACTGCCACTGCCCTTCTTGAAAATCTCAGACCCTAATACCTGAATACACTGCAGGGAGGTGTGAGGAAATTTTATTACATTTGCTTTTAAATGTTGAAAGGTGGTCAGTAAAAACTGTTCAATTTCCTCGAAGGCCTGTTCATGAATTAAAAGAACCAGGCTGCGGTTAATCTCTCGCAGGGTCTCTTCATGGATGAGAAAGAGACCGGGGGTGTCCATAATCCGAAACAAAAAAAGCAGCTTTCTGTTTTCGGAAAAGCGGTCAAGCTGGTTGCCTGATTTATCCAAAGAGGAGGTCTCTTTCTTTTGAGCCTCACGTATCTCCGGGCTTCCAGGGTAGGCAGCGTTTGGGAAAGGCACCGCAAGCAGTTTGCCTGGGATCTCTTTATAGAGTCGAACAATTTCAATATGGTCTGGTTGCTTCAGCAGTCGTTGAAGTTCTTGGGCTGTCTTTGGCTTGGCTGCGCTTTTTTCATCAAGTGCTGTAAGGTGCTCGGTCATTTTATGGTGAGAAATTGCCGAAAAAAGGCCGCTTACATCCCATTCATCATTTTCATGCCCACACTCGGAAACAAACCACGGTAGGGGATCTTTTTCCGTAAGCCAGTATTGATAATCGATTTGCAGAAGTTTTTTGTAAAGCTTGGTAAATGGCTGAAAATCAAATACTGCCGGGCTCTCATTTTGGCCGGCTGCACGAATGATTGACTGGGCGATTTTCTTTACCGGGTGATAGCTCTGAACCATATACATCAGAACTTGGTCGTCTAGTTTATGGAGTTTTTCAAAGCTTGAGTTTAAAACGTTTTCGTAGCGTTTTAGGCTTGCAGAATCGAGCAGATTGATATGCTTATCCATATAAGCAAGCAATGACTCCATGGCCAGGGCCAAGATGGAATCGCCGCTTTTGGGGGCGTAGGTCTGACTAATTTGGTGGGGGTTGGATTTTTTGGTTTTTGAAATGGCCCAACCCTGGTCAATGGCTTCGAGATGTATAGTAAAAAAACGTAAATAGGCCTCAGGCCCTTTGTCGTGTTTGCAGTAATGGTTGGTGTGTTTGAGGATAAAGGCCCGGAGCTTTGGCAGAACAAGGCTCCAGTTGCGAAACGGGTGGTTAATTTCAAAGAGCAGATCATTGATGCTGTTTTGTATGCCGCGAAAATCTGCTACGACTTCTATTAAAACGGCATAGGACGGGTCAATAGGCACATCCTCAACAGCTGTTTCCTGTAAGTTTGCCTTTAATGCATCTGATTCGATGAACTCGTTATTCATAGATGAACCATTTTAACGGCATTGATTACTAGCCACAGACCCACACGAACACACACGGACAATTATAAAAATAGCCACAGTACAATACAAGCCAACACGGGAATCGGAAATGAATCCTAAAGGAACATTTGTTTTTATGCTGTTAAGCGAAGCGTCCGTGTGAGTCTGTGTGGGTCTGTGGCTAATAAAGCAGTTTTCTGTTTTTTTATAAAGGTTTTTTCCCTTCCATAAGAAGCACCAGATCAAGAACTCGGTTCGAATATCCCCACTCATTGTCATACCAGGATAAGATCTTGACCATATTGCCAATCGCTTTTGTTGATAGGGCATCAACGATAGAAGAGTGTGGGTTTCCCTGATAGTCGATAGAGACCAGCGGTTCTTCCGAGTAGCCCAGGAATTTGTTGGCCCCTGCTTTAAGGGCCTGATTAATTTCGTTTACGCTTGCCTCTTTTTCAAGTTCCATAACCACGTCGACCAACGAAACATTTGGCGTGGGAACTCGAACAGCCAAGCCGTCGAATTTACCTTTGAGTTCAGGCAGAACCAGTGAGACGGCAGCGGCAGCACCAGTTTTAGTTGGGATCATCGATAGTGCCGCTGCACGGGCCCGCCGCAAGTCGCTGTGTGGAAAATCAAGGATGCTTTGGTCATTGGTGTAGGCATGTACTGTTGTCATCAACCCTTTTTTAATACCAAACTTATCAAGAATAACCTTGGCGACTGGGGCCAGGCAGTTAGTTGTGCAGGAGGCATTGGAGACGATATTATGCTCAATTGGGTCGTATTCGTCTTCATTAACACCCATCACCAGGGTTTTCACATTGCCTTTTGCCGGAGCAGAAATAATAACCTTCTTGGCACCGCCATCTAAATGAGCGCCGGCGGTTTCATCGTTGGTGAAAAATCCGGTTGACTCGACAACATATTCAACGCCAACATCCCCCCAGGGAATGTCTGCTGGGTTTCTATGGCTGAAAATATTAATATCTCTGCCGTTCACAGAGATGCCCTTTTCCTTTGCAGAAACATCCTTATCATAGACTCCCATAATAGAGTCGTATTTAAGAAGATGTGCCGTTGTTTCGATGCTGGTCAGGTCGTTAATAGCGACAATTTCGATGTCCTTGAAGGCAGGATCTTTGTCAATAGCTCGAAATATGTTTCTGCCAATTCGTCCAAATCCGTTAACGCCAATTCTAATTGTCATCTTTTTCTCCCGTTTTGTTGGATTAAAAATTTTGCAAGGACGCCAGGGCTTTTGTGTAGAGGCTCAGGTAGCTGTCCTTAACTTTTTCCCAGGTGTATTTATTCTGGATTAATTGAACTGCTTTTTTTTGCATCGCAACAATTTCCTGCCGCGAAAATCTGTATGAATCTATAGCTCTTACCATGGTTTTTTCCAAAGCAACTCCGCTATGTTCATGAAATGAAAAACCTGTTTCACCATCAATCACCTTAACAAGTCCGCCTGTGTGATGAACAATAGGTAAATTACCAAACAGCTGGGCAATAAAATCGGTTAAGCCACAGGGCTCATACAGCGAAGGAATGAGAAAGAAATCGCCAGCAGCATAAACTTTGTTTGCCAAGGTCGAATCAAACCCCCGCAAAACACAGACACGGCCTTTGTTTTGCTTGTTACGCGCCAGGCTTACCAGAGAATCTTCAATCTCTTTTTGGCCGCTGCCCAATATCAGTATCTGAAAATCGGTATCGATAGGCAATAAGTTTTTTAAAGCCTCGGTCATTTTGTCCACACCTTTCTGTATGGAAAATCGCCCGATAAAGGTAAAAAGTGGTTGGTCTGGTTGAAAGGAGATCTCTCCGGTTTGTTTGATGCCCGGATATTTGGCGGTGCTGAGTTCGTCACAAAGTGCTTTGCGGCATTTTGCCTTCCCGTCAAGTTTCTGACTGGGAGCCATGCCAGGCGTAAAACTACAGGCCAGGCCAAGTTTTTTGTAATTTTTCAGATCAAAATCTTCAGGATCAATCCCGTTGGTAACGCCCTCGAGGGTAACGTCTCGTTTTAAAAACGTATGGCCAAGCAAGCCGGTCAGATCATCAGTAGATGTTTCTCGGAGTTCACGGGCATAATTTTCACTCACCGTATTCATTACGGCATATGGTGATGCGGCCAGTAACGGATCAAAATTCAGGTTTAGTTGGTTGGCTTTGATAACACTGGCCGGCAGTCCTGAAATTGTCTGGGCAAAGGGCAGGTCTGCGACCTCTTGATGATAACCTAGTCCAGCGTTATGGATTGTGACCACCGTGCCGGTGTTTTTAAAGTAATGCCGGAAGCCCTCAATCTCTCGAATCATAGCGGGAATAAGGGCCGTGTGGCCATCATGGCAATGTATGATGTCGGGCTTTTGGTCGAGCTCGATTATTAAGGCAAGGGCGGCTTTTTGTAAAAGAACGTTCATGGCAAAGTAGTCATAATGCCCGTCGCCCTGACGATGTGCTGGGTTTCGCTTTTCTTCATCAACTGTATAGGAGTAAACGCCGCTTTTTTCGGCGAAGCGCGGACTGTCAATAAGGTAAATATCGACTTTATCTTTCTTATGCCAAATAGTTACCCATTCACGGCGTTCTTCCTGGGTATAGGACATATCTACTTGAAAGGTCAGCGCTTTTTGGGTGAATCCAAGCTTTTTTGGATCCATAAACCCGTAGGCCGGTAACACTGCACGTATCTGTTTTCCGTCTATTGCCAGGGCCTCTGCAAGTTGTTTTGCAACATCTTTTACCCCCCCTGCTCCAGCAAGGGAGCCGTACTCTCTGGTGACAAACCAGATGTTTTCTATGTTTTTTGTATTGCTCATATTCAGCTATTGTGGCGGTGTGTATTGTTGAATGATTTAAGGCGGAAAAAACTACTAAATAATCTTGATAGTTTGTCACAAACAGGTGGTGAAAGTACAGTGTTTTTATTCTCGGTTGCCAAAAACTTTGTGGCCACCAATTTGTGAGTGGCGGCAGAGTTGTTTTACTATGCAGGGATGTCAGGGGAGAAGAACTGGCTAAGTATAAAGCTCAAGAGAGTTGTACTGATATTTGGCAATGTCAGCGGCGCTTTGCTGATAGGATTTAACATGGAAGCGCAAGAGGGGGCCGTTGCTGGTGTCGAGTTTCTCTGGGATAGTTGCCTCGGGGGCTCCTTTCAACTCGAGTTGTTCAGTTTGTTCTTCCTCAATTTCTTTTTCTACTCGTTCATAGCGTTGAACTTCCTGGTGGAATTTGCTTTTTGCTTCATCAAGTTTATCCAAGCGGAGTTCTTGGGCAGCTTTTGTCATGCGGCGGGTTGCACTGGCTGCAACCTTAAGGTCTTGAGGTGAGGGACTGGCTGGGGCTAGGGCCGCACTACGAACAACTTTCATTTTTTTAATTGTGCCTTCGGGGGTATCGGCACTGGAAGAGTTGATCATGACCTCTCCATGTACAGCATAGGATTTTCCGTCTGGACCTTTTACATACTCATAAGTGGCGCCGCTTTGAGCATAAGCAGCCGCTGCCGCCAGGTGGGCTTTTTCATGGGCCCGAATCTCTTTGTCACGATGCTTCAGGTCGGCAATCTCCATCCGTTCACTGACGGTTAGTGTCTCCCCTGATGGTTTTGTTTGTCCAGGTGGGGCGATAGTTTGCTCCTCTTCATTTTCTGTTTCAAGTTTTAGCGGGTTCTCTGGAATCTCGTAGCGTACCTTTTCGTCATCGGTCGCAGATTGGCTCTGTTCATTTGAGTGATCTTGGGTCTGAGTGAGGCCTGGAACTTGTGGTGAGGATAATGTAACAGTATCTCGAGCCTCGAAAGCCAGAATGTCATCTTGGGCAGGAAAGTTAGCTCGGCGGCTCGGTTCAGACTGCCGATCCATGAGAAAAGAGGCGCTTTCCGGTATTTTTGCAGTTATTGTTGTCGGCATACGTTTGTCCAGGGGAAACCGTCCCTGGATTCTTATCGACTGGTCTACGGGCTTTCATTAATTATTTTTTTAAAAAATTGCCTAAAAATAATTTATTGCAATAATAACAGTGTGTTACGCCGTTTTACTTTTTTACTGCACTGTTTTTTGGCGGAGCAGGTGGTCGGCAATGGTCAGGCAGACCATTGCTTCGCAAACTGGAATAATCCGCGGAATTGCCGAGATATCATGCCTGCCGCCGATTTTGACAGTTACAGGTTCTCCCTCCAGGTTGATCGTCTGCTGATTTTTGGCGATGGAGGGTATCGGTTTGACTGCAACCCTGGCGATCAGTTCATCACCGTTGGAAATGCCGGCAAGAATGCCGCCGGAGTTATTTGAAGCAAATCCATCTGGGGTTAAGGGGTCGTTATTTTCGGAGCCCTTCAGGGCCGCGGCACGAAATCCTGCACCGATCTCCACGCCTTTAACTGCGCCGATTGACATCAGGGCCCCGGCTAAGGCTGCGTCAAGTTTGTCAAATACCGGCTCGCCAAGTCCAGCTGGGCAGTTATGGACTGAAATTTCAACGATTCCGCCAAGGGTGTCGCCTTCTTTTTTGGTCTGTTTAACCAGTTCTTCCATCTGTTCTGCGGCTTTTAAATCGGGGCAGAACAGCCTGTTCTGCAAAATAACGGAAAAATCTCTTTGAGCTGTCGTGATGTTGCCTAGAGCTGTTGTGTATGCCTTAACAGTTATACCGTACTGAGCAAGGAGCATTCGGGCTACAGCTCCAGCTGCAACTCGGGCGGCTGTCTCGCGGGCAGAAGCCCTGCCGCCGCCTCGATGGTCACGAACACCGTATTTTTTGAGATAGGTTATATCGCCATGGCCCGGACGAAATATGTTTTTGAGGTGGTCGTAGGATTTGCTATGGGCATCTTTGTTGAATATAACCAGGGAAATTGGTGTGCCGGTTGTTTTGCCTTCAAAGATTCCGGAAAGAATTTCGATCTTGTCCGGTTCTTGGCGGGGACTGGCGGCTCCGCCGGTCCCTGGGCGCCGCTTGTCCAAGTCCTGTTGGATTAAGGCCTCATCAAGCAATAGGCCCGGAGGGCAGCCGTCAATAGTTGCTCCAACAGCAGTTCCATGGGACTCTCCCCACGTTGTGACCCGAAAAACTTTGCCGAATGTGCTTCCTGCCATGTCTCTGTCCCGATGGTGTAATAAAGTTGTCTGTTGCTGGTTTAAAAATCAATGCTACAATGTTTCAGAAGGACTGTTCTTGGCCAAATGAAAACTGTTAACCGTTATTTGGAAAGCGGCTTTTATATTGGGCTAGAACAGTGTCAACTATCTCCGTGATAGTCTTGCCGGCGGTGTCCACTGCAATATGGCTCCCAGCTTTGTATAAAGGTTCACGCTGGGCAAGTACGGAGGCGACCTCCTGCTCGGTTCCGCCTCCTGTCAGAGATGGTCGTTGGCTGCAAGTTAGAGCATCTTCGGCCAGGCGTCGGCAGATAGTCTCTTGGTCAGCCTTAAGCCAGACCACCATACCAGCCCGCAACACTTTTGGCCAGAGTTCCTGATGAAGAATTGCCCCGCCACCAGTGGCGATGACAAGTCTATCTTGTTGGTTAATAAGCTCTTCGAGCAGGCATTTCTCTTTCTCTCGGAAATAAGGCCAGCCCTTGGTTTTAACCAGGTCACGTATTAAGGAGTTTTCCCGGGACTCTATGGCTTTATCCATATCGATAAAGTTAAACGAGAGTCTGTCCGCGAGAAGCTTGCCAATCGTCGTTTTTCCAGTGGCACGATAACCGACTAAAATAATCTTCAAATTATGCATACCGCATTTACGCTTTTTGAGGTCTATATGTCAATTGTTGTATGAACTAAGGCCCTGTTTTAGCCAGGCCATTGAGCCTAATTCTATTTTGTAAGATCTACCATTATATGCTCAGGCTGTTTATCTTCACGTCTCCCCGGCATGCTTTAAGCCGGGGTCCAGTTACATCATGGAAGCCCTGATCTACTGATCCTGATTCTGCACACGCTCTGCCTGTTTTTTCTCCGCCTATACAACAGCCAATTTGCACCCAAGAGCTTTGGTTACTTTGCTAATTGTAGAGAACTTGGGGTTGCCGTTCTCAGCCAGGGATTTATAAAGGCTTGCACGAGTAACGCCGGCTTTTTGGGCTACCTCTGTCATGCCCATTGCTCGTGCAGCAGTATTGAGTGCATGGATGAAATCCGATTCGTCTCCGGTCGCGGCAACTTCTTGTAGAAAAGCGCGAATCTCTTTAGGAGTGTTCAGGTGTTCGGCAATGTCAAAAGGTTTTGTTTTAAGGGCCATAGATCAATCCTCCATTTGGTATAAAAGCTGAGCGGCTTTTTCTATATCTTTGGCCTGGGTAGATTTATCACCGCCTGCCAACAGAAATACTACCCTGCCATCTTGAATGGTGTAGTAAATCCGTAGACCAGAGCCAAAGAAGAAACGCAGTTCAAACAGGTCGGGGCCAATTTTCTTGAAATCTCCAAAGTTCCCGTTTTCAATCCGATTGAGACGGGCCAAAACTTTTACCTTTATTGAAACGTCTTTCAGCTTGGCAAACCATTTGTTGTAGATGTTTGTGCTCCGGAGTTCGTATTTCATACCAGTAATGTATCCCTCAAGATACAGATTGTCAATGTTCACCTAAGGAAAAATATGGGGTCGGGTCTACACACCTGACAACCTGAACCATTTAAAATCTATATCTTTGTCAAATGTGTAGACCCTGATCTATTTGCTGATTTATTAGGGAAAAATAATTTCGTCCCCATTTCCGTCCAGTCCCAATTTTCGATTGTGGCAGCTCGATTTGACAAATTCGGTGCTCCTGACCCGCAAACAATGCTATACTCGCTTAACATTTGGAATAATACCATATACATGAGGTGAACCATGCCCCGTGCCACATCTGTCCTTTCTAAAGAACTGTATCAGGAGATCGAAACCTTGCCTGAGGAATATTTGCCGGCCCTTCTCGAAATCGTACGTGGATTTCGACATGGCATCCTGCTGAAACCGGCTGAAGAAAGTTTCAAGCAGGGAATGCGGGAGGCCCTCAAAGGCGATACCCTGCCGGTGTCGCGCCTGTGGGAAGGGATCGATGCCCACTGAACCGATCAAGGTATCGTTCACTCTCGAGTTCAAACGCAATCTGCGCGCACTCGCCAAAAAATACCGTTCAATCCGTTCCGATATACAACCTCTAATCGATCTCCTTCTGGCTGGCGAGCTCCCTGCGACCAGGTGCCGGGCGTTAATCTGACCATCTTCAAGGTGCGCTTGCAAAATCGTGATTTGCAAAAAGGCAAGCGCTCAGGCTATCAATACTCGTGGACTCCGGTTAAAAGCATACCGGAATGACGGATTTACGGGAAGTTGCGATCGTCATCCCCGAGATAAGCGCAGACTCCGATGTTGTTTTTTTGACGGCTCCTAAAGCTGTTCGTGAATCTCTTGAATTTTCTTGACTAATCTTTTTTCTGAAACCTTACATATCGTTTTCATTTCTGGTGCAAACACAGATATTTTATACTCTTCGATCAGTATCTTAAATTCATCAATCATGGCTGAAACAACAGTTTTTCTGGCTGGCACATGAATGCTATCGAGAATTTTCAAAAGGG
>JADGBM010000078.1 GCA_015231515.1 Desulfobulbaceae bacterium | reverse complement strand
TTCTTTTTTAAGGAAGACCAGACCCGAACCCTTGAAAGTCGGGTTGAGGACCTAAGCGGCATTCTCTTTCAGGCCAAGCTTGGCACAATGAAGGAAAAAACCTACCGGATTCAAGCCCTGGCTGAAATGATAGCCGCCACTATCGCTCCAGAGCAGCTTGCTCTGGTCAGCCGGGCGGCCTTCTTATCAAAAGCCGACCTGCTCAGTGAAATGGTCAATGAGTTTCCTTCCCTGCAAGGCGCTATGGGGCGAGATTATGCCCGGCTCAACGGTGAAGCAGAAGAGGTCGCTATTGCCATACACGAGCATTACATGCCGGTCAGAGCCGGCAGTCAGCTCCCCGGCACTGTAATTGGTGCCATTGTCAGTATTGCCGATCGCATTGATACCATTGCCGGTTGTTTTGGTATCGGGCAGATCCCTTCCGGCTCAGCTGACCCCTTCGGCCTTCGCCGCCAGGCCCTGGGGTTGATTCACATCATTGAGGAAAAAGCATTCTCCCTTTCCCTGAGCAGCCTGGTCGGAAAAGCATATGACCTCTACACCAACAAACTGTCCGAGGACAGGGAAACGACTCTGACTAACAGCATCAACTTCATTAAAGGTCGTTTCACCAACGACCAAACCGCCCAGAACATACCGCCTGGCGCCGTTGAAGCGGTAACCTCAATCATCTTCGACGACATCGTTGATGGAAAACAGAGAATTAATGCCCTGCTTGAGGTAAGCAAACAGGAGAGCTTTCCACTGCTGGCCGGTTCATTCAAACGTGTTATGAACATCATTAAGGAGCAGCATGATGGAACAGTTAACCAGGCCTTATTGAGCGCCGAAGCAGAAAAAGAGCTCTACTCCGCCTATCTGGAGGTTTCGGGCAAGGCTCAACCCCTGATTGACAGTAATGCCTACCTGGAAGCGCTTTCAATTATTCTGCAGATGAAAGAACCAATCGACATTTTCTTTGATAAAGTGATGGTTATGACCGATAAAAAGGATATACGCGATAATCGTCTGGCCTTGCTGAGTTCCATAGCCGCCCTGTTTTTACAGGTAGGCGATTTCTCTAAAATGTCCGCTGTGGCGGCTTAAATTTAGTAACTCATGACACTATGAAACCTGTCTATCGTCGAGACTACCGTTCTGAAACGGCATCCCACTTTTCCAGTTTTCCTCAGACTGAGCAATCCCAGCGCATTCTCGGCCGAAACCGCCAGACGCTGAAAAACATCGCCGATCAGACAACTCAAAAAATCAGCAGTGAAGCCCGCTCCAAAGTGAGAGGCATGCTGCTCGGCGGCAAGGTGAATATTTTTATTTAGGGGCTTTATTTTTAAGCGCTGCGCCTACAACTGTCTGTATACAGTTGACCGGAATGTAAAGCTCGAGTAGATTTTGGCTGTCAGGGAGGGCTTAATCGGTTTTTCCTAAAACATAGGCCGTGCCGGCCAACTTAGAACTGGCCTTCTTCGTGCTGGCACGACCTATGAGCCAAACCAGACAACTTCATCCTCGGTAACGATAGTTTTTGACAGCAGTGCCCCAGGCACTCAAGGCAAGCATCACAACTAACTATGACTACATCAAAACCCACAGAACAGACCGCACCTCTGCCAACAAAACCTGTCAGTGACGATGCCATCTTAAAAGTCGCTAAAGAGGTGGTTATTAAATTCATTGAGGTGGGTAGGCTCTCCCCTGCCAATTTTGCGGAAACCTTTCAAGAAATTTACAGCTCCATACGCACTACCGTGAAAGAAACCTCCAAATAACCCCTACCACCTTCAAATCCCCGTGACAGTTAACCACTTAAACTCCGCCCCCCAAACAGTTAATCACGTTCACCTCATGGGGATCTGCGGCACCGGTGTCGGTGCTCTGGCCGGCATGCTTAAAAAGAAAGGCTATATTGTCACCGGCTCAGACCAGCATGTCTATCCGCCGATGAGTGACTTCCTTGACAGCCTAGGGATAGGGGTTAAGAGCAGCTATAAGCCAGAAAATCTTAACCCCAAACCGGACCTGGTAATCGTCGGCAATGTTATTCGCCGGGACAACCCTGAGGCCGTTGCCTTAGAAAACGCTGGCATTCATTACCTGTCGATGCCACAGGCCTTAAGCCATTTTTTCCTTGGTGACAAGACATGTCTTGTGGTCTGCGGCACCCACGGCAAGACCACGACAGCATCGCTTTTAGCTACTATGCTGCACTTTATCGGCAATGAACCAGGCTTCATGATTGGCGGCATAGTCCAGGCCTTTAAACGTAATTTTAATATCAGCCCCAATCGATATTTTGTTATTGAAGGTGATGAATACGACACCGCATTTTTCGACAAAGGCCCGAAGTTTCTGCACTATCGTCCGCAAATTGCCATTATAACCAGCATTGAATTTGACCATGCCGATATCTACAGTGATCTTGAAGCTGTAAAAGCATCATTTAGTAAACTTGTTGCAATTATGCCAAAATCGGGTGCTATTGTCGCCAACATCGACGATGAGATCGTGCGTGACATTGTTTCTAAAGCAGGGTGCAAGGTTGTTGGCTATGGACTATCAAAACATGCTCAGTGGAGCTACACTGACCTTGACATAGGTAACGCCCAAACGACCTTTACCGCCCTGAAAGACGGTGCCATTTTCGCCAAATACACCTCGAACATGCCGGGCCACCATAACGCGATGAACGCCTTAGCTGTGACAGCCGTTCTCGACCTGATCGGCATTCCCAGTCAGGATTGCACTGAAAGTCTTGCTAAATTCCCAGGGGTTCGCAGACGTCAGGAGGTCCGTGGTGTTCGGAACGGCATTACCATAATTGATGATTTCGCTCATCACCCCACCGCCGTTAAAGAGACACTTGCCGCCCTGCGAAAGGCCTACGCCCAAAACAGACTGGTAGCTGTCTTTGAGCCACGAACAAACTCAAGCCGCAAGAATATTTTTCAAACCGCCTACGCTCAGGTTTTTAGTCAGGCCGACGAAATCCTTATTAAAAAACCTATCCCCTTAGACTCACTTCCGGAAGATCAGATGTTTTCAAGCAGTCGACTTGCCGACGACCTTGCCGGGCAAGGTAAAAAAGCCGCCAGTTTTGAAACTACAGACTCCATCATCAACTACATCAAGAAGACAGCCCAACACGGAGATGTCTTAGTCATTATGTCCAATGGCGGTTTTGATGATATCCACAATCGCCTTCTCAGCGAACTATAACCAGCTTCACCCTTCACCCTTTACCATTTACCCTTTACCATTCACCCCGTAGGCACCACCTGTAGCGACGTGCCTTTCACCACATAACTATTTGAAATCACATTATTTTCCGAAACTGACTACCACTAGGTAGTATTACTTGTTTTTTTCTGAAATAAGTAAGTTTTTCCTTGACATCAAGAGTTGATTAATATAAAAATCGTGAAATCGTGCAATAAGCACCGCCGATTCTGACTAACTTTCGCCGTTAAACGCGACACTACTAGGAGCAGAATTTTGGACGAAAGATCAACACTCGATCTGCTGTACGTAGCAGCTTTTTTTATTGGGGGCCTCGGTTTCGGCGTAGGCCCTTTCATTATTGCCACACTTATGGCTCCGCGTGGCACCCGCAACATATCACAAAAAACAAACCAGCTCATCGAGTGTGGAGTACCGCCGATCGGCGATGCATGGATACGCTATAGTGCCAACTACTACCTGTACGCATTAATTTTCCTCGCCTTCGACGTTGATGTTCTTTTTTTATTTCCTGTTGCTATGGCCTACAATCAGACATATGAAATTCGTGATTTTGTTGAAGTGCTTCTCTTTGTCGGCATTTTATCTCTGGCACTGGTTTACGCCTGGAAAAAGGGAGTTTTTGAGTGGAAACGGAAAAACTACAACCGGCAATAGTTCAATTTGCCCAGCTGGACAAAGTTCTGGCCATAGGACGTGCAAACTCACTATGGCCAATGACCTTTGGACTTGCCTGCTGCGCTATCGAAATGATGGCAACCGGTGCCTCACGTTTTGACTTGTCGCGCTTTGGCGCTGAAGTCTTCAGACCATCACCTCGCCACTGCGACGTTATGATTGTGGCTGGAACTATTACCAAAAAAATGGCACCCGCCGTTAAAACACTTTACGACCAAATGCCAGAACCGAAGTGGGTTATTGCCATGGGCAACTGTGCAATATCTGGAGGCCCGTTTGTTTATGATGGCCAATATGCCATTGTTGAAGGCGCCGACCAGTTTCTCGATGTCGACGTGTATATCCCAGGATGCCCTCCTCGGCCAGAGGCTCTTATTGAAGGAATCCTGGAACTCGAAGAAAAAATTACCGGGTCTCGACGCTGGCCCCGAGTTGAGTGTGGCTAATGTTAATTGACGAGATTAAACAAGCACTTGCCGATCTGGCTGTAATCGAAAAAATCGAGATTACCAGAGAGCTACCAGCACCTGTACCGACAGAGGGTGAAGCTGATGATGCCAAAGCCGCTACAGTTACCGAGACAGAAACCGTTGAACAGCCCGCACTGCACACAACGGAGTACACGTCCAAAGGCTTTCATCTTTCCGTTACAATATCACCTGACGACGTAGTGAGTGCCGCAAAGCAGCTTCTCAAACAGGAGTTTTTTCTTGAAGCCGTCACCGGTGTTGACTGGCTGAAAGAAAACCAGATGGAAGTGGTTTATGACTACAACCACTGGAACGAAAACTGCCGAGTAGTGGTGCGAACCTTTCTTAACCGTGAAACACCTGAACTCCCTACGATTTCCGAAGTATACTCAGGTGCTAACTGGCACGAACGGGAAACGCATGATTTCTTTGGCATTAAATTTCTTGGCCACCCCGACCTGTCTCCTTTCTTATTGCCTGAAGACGCTGACTATCACCCTCTGCTAAAGGACTTTAAGGCATGAATCTGGAAGTAGTCGACAAATCCCTTGAAACTTTTGTTCTTAATTTAGGCCCACAACATCCTGCAACACATGGTGTTTTGCGAGTTAAACTCACCATGGACGGCGAATACATTGTTCACGCCGAGCCGGTTCTTGGTTACATACACCGTATGCAGGAAAAAATGGCTGAGAACAGAACCTGGGCCCAATACATGCCCAACACAGCCAGGATGGACTACCTTGGGGCTTTGTCTTACAATCACGGCTACGCCGCAGCTGTTGAGCGAGCCATGGGCATTGAAGTGCCGGAAAGAGCCGAATATATCCGCTGTATAACCGTTGAGCTTAACAGGATTGCCAGCCATCTCCTGTGGTTTGGCGCCTTTGTACTGGATCTGGGCGGTTTTACCCCACTGCTCTATGCCTTTGACGATCGTGAACATATCCTTGATCTTCTTGAATCCGTCACCGGCGCACGACTGACCTTCTGTTACTTTCGGTTTGGCGGCCTATATAATGATATTGATGATGATTTCATCACCGGCACCCGAGCCTTTATTAAGCGCTTACGTTCACGTATGCCGATGTATCATGACCTTGTGACAAATAACATCATCCTGATTAAACGGCTGAAGGATATTGGTCCGATCTCCCAGGATATGGCACGCCGCTACGGGGCAACCGGACCGGTGTTACGGGGCTCAGGTGTCAACTTTGATGTGCGCAAGCACGAGCCCTATTCGGTCTATCCTGAGTTTGACTTTGATGTACCAGTTTACAGTGAAGGCGATTCAATGGCTCGTTATATGGTGCGCATGGATGAGATTGAGCAGTCGATGCGAATTGTTGAACAAGGCCTGGACAAACTGCCAGATGGTCCGATAATGGTCGCCAAGGCACCTAAAATAATCAAACCGCCAAAGGGCGATTATTATTGTGCTGTTGAAGCTGCCCGCGGCTCTTTTGGAATTCGGCTGATCAGTGATGGTACCAACACCCCGTATCGATTGAAACTTCGCTCTCCAACCTTTTCAAATTTGAGTTTATTCAGTGAGGCGTGCCATGGAATGATTCTGGCAGATGCCTTGGCTTTCATGGGAACTTTAGACTTGGTTATTCCTGAAATTGACAGGTAACAGATATGATTACAGCTGAACTTATTCGTTTATTAGCTTTCCTGGTGGGTGTCATTGCCTTTGCAGCATTGAATGCCGCTTACCTTGTCTGGGCAGAACGTAAGGGTGCCGCCTTTTTTCAGAGGCGCACCGGACCCAAGGAAGTTGGGCCCCATGGACTGCTGCAGCCTTTAGCTGATGGTGTGAAGCTGATGACCAAACAGCTGCTGGTGCCCGATGGAGTTGACCCTGTACTCTTCAAGATTGCACCCATCATGCTGCTGGTACCAGCGATTATGTCCTTTGTCGCTATCCCTTTTGGCGAAACACTGGCCGCCCGCCACATTGACCTTGGCCTGCTGATGATCTTTGCCTTTGCCTCCGTCAATGTTCTTGGCCTTTTAATTGGTGGTTGGGGTTCCGCCAACAAATACGCAGTTATCGCTTCAGCCCGTGTCGTTTCACAAAATGTCGCCTACGAGATTCCAATGCTTCTGACTGCAATTGCCCTGGTTATGGCAACCAATACCATGAACCTCAATGAGATCATCATTCAGCAAGGCGGCGGCATCTGGAACTGGAACATTATCCGACTTACTTGGGCGGCAAGCCCTTTAACGCCGGTTGCTTTTCTAATCTTCTTCACCTGTATGCTGGCTGAGACAAACCGTGCACCATTTGATATGGCAGAAGCAGAGAGTGAATTGGTAGCAGGTACATTCACAGAGTATCCTGGAATGGGTTTTGGGGTATTTTTCATGGGCGAATACGCCAACATTGTTATTGGCGCCTGTCTTGTTACCATTCTTTTTCTAGGCGGCTGGCAGAGTCCTTTGCCATTCCTGCCCAATAGTGTCGTTTGGTTTCTTATGAAAATGTATGCCATCATTTTCACAGTAATCTGGATCCGCTGGACATTTCCACGTACTCAATTTTACGCACTCTTGAATCTGTCCTGGAAATATCTCATCCCAATTTCACTGCTCAACCTTATTGTGACGGCTGGCTGGTTAAAGGTATTCTAAAATGGCTTATTTTTCTGAACTATTTACCGGAACTCGCAGCTTATTTATTGGAATGGGTATTACCCTGAGAGAGTTTTTTAATACCAAGGTTACCCTGCAGTATCCGCACGAATATGTCAAAATGACGCCTCGGTTCAGAGGACATATTGAACTGGTTAAAGATGCTGAAACCGGCCTGACTAAATGTATTGTCTGTGGTATGTGTCAGAAAGCCTGTCCCTCCGGGTGCATTACGGTCGAAGGCGAAAAACGCGAAGGGGTCAAGGGCAAGGTTCTTACGGTGTACACCTTAGATTTCACAAAATGCAGCCTCTGCGGGATGTGTGTTGAGTCCTGCAAACCTGGTGCAATTGATTTCTCTAAAGATTTTAACTTGGCCAGCACCCGAAGAAGTGATTTTGTTTATGACCTCATAAAAAGGCTCGAGGAAAAGAACTGATGAGTAACGCCTTATTTACAGCAGAAGGTCTTTCCGGCCTGGTTTTTCTAGTAATGGTTGCCACAACGGTTATCGGTGCTCTCATTGCTACTAACTCCAAACGTTTGATTCGCAGCGTTGCGGGCTTAAGCCTCTGTTTTATCGGAGTTGCAGCCCTTTTTTATTTCTTGAACAGCCCCTTTATCGCGATGATGGAGATGCTGATCTATGTTGGTGCGGTTTGCGTCGCCATCATTTTTGCCGTGATGCTTGCCGAACCCCGAGGTGATGAAAAGCCTGGTAAACAGTCCGGCATCGGTTCTTTTTTTGGTTTTATTGCTGCTGGATTGGTGTTTATGGGGGTTGCTTTAATTGGCAACAAAACCAACTGGGTTGCAGCTGAAATAAAGATAAATGACGGCTCGGTTACTGAAATCGGCAAGGCGCTGTTAACTTCTTATTCCATGGTGTTTGAGCTTATTTCGGTGGTATTGCTGGTCGCGATTATTGGAGCACTGGTCTTAGCTCGAACCGGCAGGAGCAAAAATAATGCTTGAAATCAGCAATGATTTAAACACGTACCTTCTCATTGGAGCATTCCTCTTTGCCTCGGGTTTTTACGGCCTATTACAGCGTAGAAGTCTGATCGGCATGCTCATTTCATCTGAACTTGTCCTTTCCGGGGCCTCTCTTAACTTTATGGCCTTCAACAGATTTCTGGCACCCGATCCGACAGTCGGTCAGATCTTTACACTTTTTATAATGGGTATTGCAGCCGCTGAAGCCGCAATTGCCTTAAGTATTGTTATTGCTGTGTATCGAAACTTTAAATCGATTGACGCAGAAGACCTTACAGACCTTAAAGGCTAGCCAGGGACAACAGTTATGGAAGTCTCCGCAGTTCCAACTATCATAGAAACAAGCAAGTTACTCTGGGCTATTTTAGTCCCATTGGCGGGCGCCTTTGGTGTTATGCTTATTGGCGAAAAACGGCCGAATCTGCGCGAATCCTGTTCAGTCATCGCGGCGGTAATGATGTTCTGGATCATTTCGACAATGGTACCAGCGGTGCTTGCCGGCAATACGCTCCATTTTCAGCTCTTTAAAATTCTGCCGGGTGTTACGCTAACGCTTCGCGCGGATGCCTTTTCAATGATATTTGCCTGTGCTGCCTCTTTCTTGTGGATCTTAGCAGCATTCTATTCCATGGGCTATATGCGCGGTTTAAAAGAGCATGCCCAAACACGATTCAATGCCTGCTTCGCACTTTCACTTTTTGGAGCGATGGGTGTCGCTTTTTCTGACAATCTTTTCACCCTCTATCTCTTTTATGAAATTGTATCAATCTGCACATACCCCTTAGTTGCCCACCACCAGGACGAAGAAGGCTACGCTGGCGCCAGAAAGTATATTGTTTATTTAACCACAACTGCTAAAGCATTTTTATTGCCTGCCATGGCTATCATTTACGTGCTGACCGGAACTCTTGATTTTGCCAATAATATATCAACAGGTATTTTTCCTCCAGATGTCAACTCGGCAATTGTTACCATGCTCTACATTTTCTGCATTTTCGGTTTTGCAAAAAATGGTGTAATGCCCTTTCATCATTGGCTACCCGGAGCAATGGTCGCACCGACTCCTGTCTCTGCCCTCCTCCATGCGGTTGCGGTTGTAAAAGTTGGTGTTTTTTCCACAACTCGTGTCATGCTCTACGTTTTTGGTGTCGACACCATGGACGCTCTTAACTTGGGCATTCCAACCGCCTATTTTGTTGGTTTTACAATTCTGATGGCCTCAGTAATTGCCCTTTCAAAAACAAACCTCAAGGCCCGACTCGCCTACTCAACCGTAAGCCAGCTCTCCTACATTATTCTCGGAGTGGCACTGCTTACACCTGCTGGAATATCCGGCGGACTTATTCATATAGCTAACCACGCCTTTTCTAAAATCACCCTTTTCTTCTGTGCCGGTGCAATTTATGTCGCTACCCATAAAAAGGATATTTCGGAGATGAGTGGCCTTGGCAAAACCATGCCATTTACCTTCGCCGCCTTCGGTATTGCCTCATTATCGATGATTGGTGCGCCTCCAGTAGCAGGATTTGTGACTAAATGGTACTTGCTGGTTGGTTCCATGCAGGCCCACCAAATCGGCATTTTGCTCATTTTACTGTCCAGTACACTTTTAAATGTCGCCTATTTTGCGCCCATTACCTACAACGCTTTTTTTGGTAAACGACCAAAGGGCGAAAAATTTGAGGGTATAAAGGAAGCACCATTATCAATGGTAATACCACTCTGTATAGCTGCATTTATCTCTGTACTCATTGGCATATTTCCAGGTTTCATGATGAACTTTGTTAAGGCGGTGATAGGATGATTGTCGAACTGATCGATTACTTTAGAGACCGTCTCAAAACGGTTATTAAAGTATGCTACGGCGTGTTGGCGGCACTTGTTGTGATTGACGCCATACCAACTATTGTTGATAAGCACCATGCCCATACCTGGATAGAACATATTCCGGGCTTCTGGGCAGTATTCGGCTTTATTGCCTGTGTCATCATTATAATTTTATCAAAATGGTTCGGACACCAGGGTATTATGACACGAGAGGATTATTATGATGATTGATTCCTGGCTTCACCCGTCACTTATCCTCATTTGCGGGGCATTATTACTGCCTTTCATCAAGGGGATGCCGCGCAAGGCCTTTCTGGTCTTAGTACCGACGCTTACCTTTATCAATATCTGGCAGTTCAGCCCCGAAGGCACCTTTGCAGTTGTGCAGTTCATGGACTGGGACCTGACCTTTGGACGTATCGATCGCCTCAGTCAGGTGTTTGCCTATATTATGAGTTTGATGTGCATTATCGGCACTATTTACGGTCTCCATGTTGAAGATGATCTGCAACACATTGCTGCCTGGTTTTACGTCGCAGGTTCATTGGGCGCCATCTATGCCGGTGACTATCTGGTGCTATTTTTATTCTGGGAGTTAATGGCCTTTTCCTCTGTATTTTTAATCTGGTTCAGACGGAGCAAAAAATCCCTTTCTGCCGGACTGCGCTATCTACTTGTTCATACCGCTGGCGGCCTTATCTTATTGGCCGGTTTTGTACTACGCTACAAAGCAACAGGAGATCTTTCTTTCTCCCTCATGGATGTTAAAGATCCACAGCTTTACACATATCTTATTATGCTTGGCCTGATGCTTAATGCCGCAGTACCACCGCTTCACTCATGGTTACCAGATGCCTATGGCGAAGCAACGGTTACCGGATCAGTTTTCATGTGTGCTTTTACTACTAAAACAGCAATTTACGCCCTGGCCCGTTCATGTGCCGGAATGGAAATTCTTATTCCACTTGGTGTCGTCATGGCACTCTATGGTGTTGTCTACGCTGTTCTTGAAAATGACTGCCGTCGTCTGCTGGCCTGGCACATTATCAGTCAGGTTGGTTATATGGTCGCCGGTGTCGGTATTGGTACCGAGCTGGCGATCAATGGTGCCTGCGCCCACGCCTTTGCCCATATTCTGTATAAAGGGCTTCTCTTTATGGGCTGTGGTTCTGTTCTACACATGACCGGCAAAAGCAAATTTACCGAGTTAGGCGGTTTATACAAAAAAATGCCGCGAACCTTTGTTTTTACCATGATTGGCGGTCTGTCAATCTCGGCATTTCCCTTATTCTCCGGTTTTGTCAGTAAGTCCATGATTGTTGCGGCTGGATTTCAGGAGCATATCCTCTGGGCCGGTTTTTTACTAACCCTTGCCTCGGCAGGAACATTTCTCCATACCGGCTTAAAGGTTCCTTACTTTATCTGGTTCGGTAAAAACAACTGCAGCAAGGAGACCTGGGAAAAGGCCGAAGATCCACCGTGGAATATGCAGGTTGCCATGGGAATAGCCTCATTTCTCTGTATATTCATAGGCTGTTATACTGCCTATCTGTTCGGGAAATTGCCATACCCAGTTGATTATCACCCATATACATCATACCACCTGTCTGAAAGCATGCAGATTCTGCTCTTTACAGCCCTTGGCTTTTTCTTGCTGACCAAAAAACTGGCTCCAGAGCCAAAAATCAGCATTGATCTTGATTGGTTTTACAGAAAAGGCGGAAGCGCCTTTCTTTGGATAGCTAAAAAACCCCTTCAATTTATTGACTCATGTGTTGGCGAGATATACAGCGTTATCGGCCTTCGACCACTCATGACAGTTTCACAATTCTGGAGCTGGTTTGACTGGCACGGAATAGACGGCGTGGTTGACGGTGTTGCCCGCTCAGTGCGGTCTTTAGGGGCAACAATGCGGCATGCCCAGAGTGGTCAACTGCAATTTAATATATTTTGGGCAGTGACCATTGCTGCATCATTATTACTTACCTACGTATTTGCTTAATTTGTGAGGACGAATCTGAATGGATTTTCTGATACTCAATGAGGGTGGCATACCGCTTTTAAGTGTGCTCATCTTTTTACCGCTGGTTGGCGCTCTTATCGCACTTTTTCTACCCGGCGAATCAGTGTCAAGGATGTGGGCGCTGGCAGTAACTTCGATCAACGCAGCCCTCTCCTTCTCTCTCTACACTGGATTTGATTCAACAACCTACAAATACCAATTTGGTGAACATATTTCCTGGATACCAGCCTGGGACATCAACTATACCTTGGGTGTCGATGGAATCAGTCTTCTGCTTATTCTTCTAACCACCATGATTATGCCCTTATGCGTTCTTGCTTCCTGGCGCTATATTGAAAAACGGGTGAAGCCGTTTATGATCTGCCTGCTGGTCATGGAGACATCGATGATCGGTGTTTTTGCTGCCCTGGATTTTGTTCTTTTCTACGTACTTTGGGAGGCCATGCTGGTGCCCATGTACTTGCTCATTGCCATCTGGGGCGGCCCCCGGAAAGTTTACGCCTCAATCAAATTCTTCTTGTATACCCTTGCTGGCTCGGTCATGCTTCTTGTGGCAATTATAGCTCTCTACCTGGCCAATGCCCCTCATACATTCAGTATCCCGATGATGATGGGCCAGCAGTACTCTTCAACATTTCAACTTCTAGTTTTTGGCGCCTTTTTTCTGGCCTTTGCAATCAAGGTGCCGATGTTCCCCTTTCACACCTGGCTTCCGGCTGCCCATGTCGAAGCGCCAACGGCTGGCTCCGTTGTTCTTGCCAGTATTCTCCTTAAAATGGGCACCTACGGCTTCCTGCGCTTCTGCCTGCCAATTACGCCAGAAGCCACACTTACATTAATGCCGTATATGCTATGGTTATCTGTTGCCGGTATTCTGTATGGTGGTTTCACAGCTCTAGCCCAGAGTGATATGAAAAAACTTATCGCCTACTCCAGCGTCGGACACATGGGTTTTGTTACACTCGGAATTTTTGTCTTGAATACCAACGGCATTGAAGGGTCAATTCTGCAGATGATCAACCATGGTGTGACAACTGGCGCCCTGTTTCTCTGTGTGGGTATGATCTATGAGCGCACCCACAGTCGCGAGTTAGCATCTGCCACCGGCATTGGTAAGCAGATGCCGGTGTTTGTAACCTTTCTTGCCTTCTTTTCCTTGTCATCACTGGCCTTTCCTGGCACAAACTCATTTGTTGGCGAGTTTCTTATTCTGGTGGGTGGATTTGCCGAGAATAAAATTGTAGCAGGTGCCGCCATCCCAGGCGCTATCCTCGCTGCCGCCTACATGTTACGCATGTTGCAAAAAGTTGTTTGGGGCGGCCCAAACAATCCCAAAATTACTATTTGCGATTTAAACACACGCGAAATTGTTACACTGACGCCCTTTCTCATTTTTGTTTTCTGGATCGGACTTTCACCGGCCCCTTTTCTCGATGTAATGCATACCAGCGTAGCCCACCTACTTGATCAGGTTCACGCTGGTGCTGCGGCATCAGCTGTTGCCAATATTCTGCCCTAGGACCACTCAATGAAACTTATGCTGTTTGCCCCTGAACTTCTATTGCTGCTTGGTAGCCTGTTAATTTTCCTGTTTAGCCTCTCAGATAGTGACGGTAAAAATGCTAAAAATGCCTCGATTGCAGTTGGGGCTGGGGCCGCAATCCTCCTGTTTACCGGTCTCAACAATAGTGGAGATCTTTTCCTTGGTGCATATCGTGTAGACCTCTTCTCCCAGCTCTTCAAGCTCATGATCTGTTTAGGGATGACCGCAGTACTTATTTTTGGCAGAGAACTTAAAGATATCGATTTAGAGGTTCGTCCTGAATACTACCTTTTTCTGATTCTCAGTTCACTTGGGCTCATGATGCTTGTCTCAAGTATTGAGCTTATCACCCTGTTTGTCGCCCTCGAGCTTTCGTCCTTTTCCCTATACATCCTTGTGCCGATGCGCAGTGAAAACCATGGCGTCCGTTCACAGATGGAGGCTGCTGCCAAATATATTCTTTTTGGCGTCACAGCCACCGGGATCATGCTCTTTGGCATGAGTTATCTATTTGGCATAACCGGCACAACCTATTTTGTGCAGATGGTTCCCAAACTCGCAGAACTGATAACCGAACCCGCCGCCATAGCAGGAATTGCCATGGTTATGTGCGGTTTTCTTTTTAAGCTGGCAGTCTTCCCCTTCCACTTCTGGGTACCCGATGTTTATGAAGGCGCTTCCAATGAAACCACTGCCTTCATCGCTTCTATCCCAAAGCTTGGGGCCGTTGCGATCCTGATTCGCGTTGTTATGATGGCTGCTCCAGATGGAACCGCTATTGTTGATATGATGGTTGTTCTGGCTATATGCTCAATGTTTTATGGTAACCTTTCGGCCCTTGTCCAGACAGATATTAAGCGCATGCTCGGATTTTCAGGAATAGCACATGCGGGTTTCGTCCTGCTTGGCTTATTGACCTTTAAAGAACTGGGCTATGCCACCTCAATGTATTACATCTTTGGTTATCTGGTAATGAATCTGGCCTGTTTCCTTGTCATCTGTAAGGTCAGCAAGAGTGGTGAAAACGTCACAGTAAAAGACCTTACCGGTCTGCATAAACGTTCACCGGTACTCGCCTTTACCATGGCAGTTGGTATGCTGGCTCTTGCTGGCATTCCGCCGTTTGTTGGTTTTATGGGGAAATTTATGCTGCTGGCTGGGGCATTAAAAGCTGGCCAACTGACTTTAGTTATCCTGGCAGCCCTCAATACTGCCATTGCTATCTTCTACTATCTCTCTGTTGTAAAAGTAGCTTATTGCGACAACCCCGAAGGTCATTCTGACCTTGATGTTGACTTTGCCACCAAGGCCTTAAGTGTAGTGCTGGTGATTGCTATTATTGTGATGGGTGTGATGCCAACTCAAGTACTTGCCATTGCAACAAGCGCCGTTCAGTCGATCATGTAGTTCCAGTCAAGCCATGCATTTCCAATAACACACCAACCTTCATAAAGGTAATAAGCTCACCTCATACTGCAGAACAAATACACGTTCAGTCAACAAGTTTGTTTCTTCTTAGTAAACAGCCATAAACCGATTATTCCCATACCAAATAAAGTAATGGTGGCTGGTTCAGGAACTGGTTCCGCGATGCGAGTAGCTGTAATTGAAGAAATTGAGCCTAGGGAAGAG
>JADGBM010000077.1 GCA_015231515.1 Desulfobulbaceae bacterium | reverse complement strand
AGCCAACTGCATAGCGGCTGGTGTTCCGCCAGGGCCTCCTCCAATAACGATAACTTATTTTCCCGATTAGCGATGACTGCTTTCCGTCGGCATAAAGTTCCACCCGAACCGCCTTGGGGTCGGGGCCATTGAGATAGACCTGAACCTCATACACATGCTGATCATCTTTGGTCTCCACCTTCATTTCGCCGAAACGCAGCGCGGTCCATTTTTGTTCCAGTGCTTGGCGCCAATCGACCACCTGCCTGCCCACGGCGCCTTTATCGGCAGCGCGCTCACGATAGGCTGACGCGGCCGGGAGGTAGTGTTGCTCGGTGTATTCGCGCTCATGTGTTCTCCTCCTTTAGATTAAGCGCCTGTGTGAAGACCCCGCTGATGCTTGTTCTTCAAGTCCCTTTAATAATACTCTCATATAACCTCTCGGCATCCTCTCTCCGGCACAATTCCGTTCCCGGCGTCATGACGGCTGCGGCGCCGGCGGCCACGCCAAAAAGGACAGACTCTCTGGGCGACCTGCCACGGGCAAGACTCAGGACGATACCGGCCACCATGCTGTCTCCGGCACCCACCTTGCTGACAATCGGCACGGTCGGCGGCAGGATGCGTTCGGTGACCTGCTCCGAAACCATCAAGGCGCCTGCCGCACCAAGGGAAATGACCAGTAATTCGCACCGGCCGCTCTCAATCATTTTCCGGGCTTCCGCTTTGATCTGTGCTTCCTCTTTGATATCCTTTCCAACCAGGTCCCTAAATTCACGGACATTGGGTTTGATCAGATACACGCCTTCCATGAGTGCCTTTTTCAGGGCTTCCCCCGAAACGTCGATGATAACTTTTGCGCCCCTTTCCTTCCCGATGCACGCCACCAGTGCATAAAAGTCAGCGGGCACGCCTGGCGGAAGACTTCCGCTGGCCACCAGATAATCAGGTGCCGGGTCCACGTTCGACAAGGCCGTCAGGAATTGTTTCCATTCCTGTTCTTGAAACTCGGGTCCCGGCATTCCAAAACGATACTGCCGGCCGGTGGATTCCTCCATCACAACCAGGCTCTCCCGGATCAATCCCTCAATGGCAATGGGCCGATGGTTCAGTCCATCCCGGTCCAGGAGTCTTTGAAGCATCTTTCCCGTCAGGCCGCCCATGGGATAAAAAAGCAGGGATTCGCCCCCCAGTTTCTTAATGGCCCGAGAGACATTCACACCACCCCCTCCGGGCTCAAAACGAGGGGGTTTGCAGTACAGCTTTTGCTCGGCCGTGACATGCGCGACACTTGAACTCTTGTCGATCGCCGGATTTACCGTAATTGTCACGATGGTTTTCATGAATGGCTCTCCCTCAATCGCTTTGTAAGACCAACGTGAATGATGCTTTCTCTTAAAATATATTGGATCATATTTATTTTCCCGCTTAGCGATGACGCCTTTCCGTTTTTACGTGGCGGAGCAGTAGTGGACGCCCGAACAAAATGTCTTCTGTTGGGTCTCGATATCCTGGTAATCGTGGGTCAACAGTTGAAAGCCCTCGTAGGCCATGAAAACGGATGCCGCGCCAAACAGCGCTGCGCCGAGCCCGGCGTCCGGCACACCCCGCGAGAGCATCGGCGGACCCCACTGGGCAAGCCCCCAACCTGCCAGCCCCACAAGTACTGCCAGCTTGGACCACACGAGAAAAACTTCAACGCCGCCAGCCTCACCGACTCCCCGCAGGTTTAGCCCAATAAACAAAGCCATGATGGCAATGCCGGCAAGACGTGGAAACCAAGGCCCGAGACCCACAACATGTCCGAGGTACTGCTGAAGGTGAAAGCATATACCGCATTTGTGAGCACGTACCCAACGATAAGTACCCACGAGAGGCTGCCGGCTAATTCGTCTGCATTGATCTCTCGGAGAAAAGTGAACGCTCCGCCCCCTTCGCCGTAATGCGTGGCGAGTTTCACATAGCTATATCCTGCTGCCAGCGCGATGAGCCCTGCGGCTGCGAAACTGAGCCATGCCCATGCACCAGCGATTCCGACAACTACACCGAGTGTCAAGAAGATACCACCGTCGACCATACCGCCCACGGCCATCGACCATGTCACGTTGAAGCCGAGCTTTGATTTGGGCTGATTCATATGCAAGGCCATTCATCTGTTAAAGTTGTATCGGGCAGGTCAGGGGCCTCTCGGCCCCATTCCCCCCTAAGAACCCTGCGTGTCAGTTACCTTTGATTTCAGACTGCTTAATAACTCCTGGATTGTACCTCCCCGAAGAAATCCGTTGAACTGAGCCCGATAATTACTCACCAGGCTGACGCCTTCTATCGAGACATCGTAAATTCTCCACTCCCCCTCCTTTTTAAGAAGCCGGTAGTTGAGGTCATATAGCTGTCCTTTTGATTCAATGGTAGTCAAAACCTCGGCATTTTCAGGCGTAAAAAAAACTTCTCTATGATACTGGATGAACTCATTATCATAACTTTCGATTTTCTTTAAATAGGCCCGACCGAGTAATTTCCGGAACAGTTCGACAAATTCGGCCTTTTCCTCATCATTCATAGCCAGCCAGTTCCTGCTTAAGGACTTCTGAGAAAGGGTGTTAAAATCAAAGATTGTATCGACCTGTGACCAGAGCTTCTCTCTGGTTGCCGTATCTTCTAAAGTCTGGTTTTTTTTCGCTTCAATAACAATGGTGATGATGGCATCGACTTTTTCCCTTACCCTCTCCAGAGGCGACTGGGCAAAGGCGCTATGGGCGGTAAGCAGGAAGAAAAAGCCAAGCAGCAGGCTGTTTGTAAATGGATATCTCATGGTGTTCTCCTTATGGTCTTATTTGTTTTCTTTGATAGAGCCAAAGGCAAATTTGCCGATCAGCTCACCAAGGTCCACCGGCGACACGGTGTCAATGATGTACTCACCATTCGTCAGTAGTTTTTCGGCGCCGCCAGGGTCAATACTGACAAACCGATCACCGATGAGTCCCGCTGTTTTGATTCCGGCGATTGCATCGGCAAAGATCGTGATCTTTTTGTCAATTTTTAAGCCGGCTACCGCCATCTGGTTTTTCTGGTCAAGGGAGAACGAGGTAACCTCCCCGATGGCGATGCCATGCATCTCAATGGGATTGCCGACTCGAAGGCCGTTAACTGTCTGGAATTTGGCATAGAGCAGGTAACTGTCATTGGTGAAAAGATCGAGATGGCCCAATTTAATGCTCATGTAACTGATTAAAATAAGTCCGATCAGAATGAATAATCCTGCCACGCTCTCTTGAATGTTTTTTTTCATCTCAACCACCGTATAAGTTTATGGAAACGACTTCTTTCTGGTTTTTCAGCGCCTCAATGACAACATCGTTTAATTGATCGTGACGCGGTAATCCTTCACCAACACCGGCAAGAATGCTGACAACACATTTTTCCAGGGGGATTCGCCCTGCGACCAGCGGCGTCTTTTCGAGAGCTTCACGCAGCCAATTAACAAAATCAGCGACCAGCTTTGCTGCCTCTGTCCGATCAGAAAAGGGAAGGAAGGTAATAAAAACATTTCTTTTCTGGCGGGTGGAAAAGGCGCCCACATCGTTAAAGTATTCATTGAGGTAATCCCCGAACTTCTTCAGGATTTTCTGGCCGACCCCATGGCCGGCGGTTCTGCACAAAACGGTAAAATCCGCCAGGGTGAAGACGGCAATAACATAATTTTGGTCCGGAGATTTTCGATTTAAGGTCTTCTGGTATCTGCTTTTAAAGGTGCGAAGCGAGTAGAGGCCGGTAAGATTTTCACGAAAGGCGAGCAGACTGTTGGTGAACTCTTCAACAAAAGGATGCTCAAAATCGTCAAACGCTTCCGGTGATCCCTGGAAAACAATCTGCCCTTCATGGAGGACAAGAATCTTGTTGGAGGAGGCCCTGGCGGAACACCAGCCGCTATGCAGTTGGCTTCTCAAGGCAAATCCGTTTTATTGGTTGAAGAATCAGGAAAACTTGGCGGCGCGTGTCTGTTTGTTGGTTGCATCCCGTCAAAAATTATCGGGCATTGGTCTGATGAATTTACGACAGAACGTAAATATTTGGGTAAGGAAAAGTACAGGAAATAAATAAATCAGATGGACATTTTAACGTGATTTTTACCGACGCCGATGGCACCGAACACAAAGAAATTTTTGAATCACAGACCTCACCCTCAATATTATGCGGGGGTTATCAGATATTGAGGGCATTAACAACTCCATTCCCGCACTCACCTGTCTTCATCTGCACTCTATCAACCTGTTACTATTAGACTTTTCACATATTAGCGTCCAGGTGTAGCTGTCGGCATGCCCCTTGCTTTAGCAGAGGGTATGACTCTGGTTACTATGCACATGAAGGTCTCTGCTGAGAAACGTATGGAATTTACCCAGACGATCATCTCGCTTATCAACTCAATCCGCAAGGAGAAAGGCTGTCGTCGATGTGACTTTTTCCAAGGGTTGGATGATGCATATAGCCTTTGCCTGATTGAAGAATGGGTTAGCAAAAATGCCTATGAAACACATCGCCAGTCTGATTTTTTCAGGGTTCTGCGCGGGGCTATGACTCTTCTTGAAGAGCCTTGCCAAATCGAGACATACAGTAGTGTGGTACCAGTTGAAAAAAAAGAGATCGACCGTTTACAGAGATGTGAATAAAGGCCCTGCTTTCGGGACTCATAGAGTCTGGTCGGTTTATTGAGGGCAGTTTGGTCATTGCAGGCAAGAGAGTTCTCGAAACATTGAGGGCAAAGAAACAACTCAGCATGAGGTTAGTTATGAACGAATATAAGCGTATTCTTGTGGTCAGCCGAATGATCCAGTCATGCAAAAAAGCGATCCAGGTCGGGGTCTCGGTAGCGCAACATTATAATGCAAAGCTCTACGTCTTTCACTCCACCTATAATCTCTTCGGGATGAAAGGCTGGAACCTGGGAACTCCGTCAATTGAAGTAGAGTATCAGAAAGATCTTTTGCAGACTAAGGATAAACTCTCAAAGCTTATCGAGGCCGTGAGAGGCAACGGGATGACGATCACAGAATTGGTTCGAGAATCAGAGCCGACCGAGGAGATATTGAAAATCATTGATGAAGAAAAAATTGACCTACTCGTCCTGCTTGCCCATGAAGAAGGCTTTTTGGAGGATCTTTTTTTCCAGCGTAGCAATGATGAACTGGTCAGAAAGATGCCGTGCTCAATCATGCTGGTCAAAAATGAACCAGGACAGGCCTAGAAATAGTTACAAGTCATTGGTATGGTGTTGACATCAAATATTTTCCTTGGCTTCCACATAACATTGGGGACAGTAGCTATGTGATACCTGGGCCTCCGTCCTCTGACTAATAAATTGAGCCATTTTCATCCATTCCCCCTTGCCAGGCTCAACTCCCGTATCGTCCCTGATCAAACCGCAGACGCAGCATAACGGCAAAATTCCCCGCAAGGTTTTCAGCTCAATATGCGTCTTCACGCGTGCACATAACTCGACCCCATTAAATGGTTTTGTAACATAATCAACACCACCAAGCTCAAACCCCTTTACAAGGTTTTCCGTTTTAGATTTAGCTGTCAAAAAGATGATAGGGATGTGCTTGGTGGCCAGATCAGCTTTCAGTATTTTACAGACTTCATAGCCGTCCATTTCCGGCATTATTATGTCAAGAATGATGAGATCAATATGCTGGGCAGCACATATTTTCAAAGCATCAAATCCGTTAGTCGCTGTAAAAACCACGTAGTCTTTAGCCAAAAGCTCTTCAACAAGCTTAAGGTTAACGGGATGGTCGTCTACAGCTAAAATTTTTCGCTTTTCGTAGTTCATATTTCAGCTTCCTTCTTGGCAATCACCTGATTTAATTAAAGCACTCAGGATGATTTTTTATTATGGAGGGGAAAACAGACCAGTATCCTGGTGGAATTTTCACCGGTGGTAATATCAATCTTACCATGATTATTTTGAATGAAACGTGAAATAATGTTGAGCCCTCGGCCACCGACCTGGCCCTTCCTCACAAGATCAATCTGATCCTGCGGTATCTCACCTGAATTTAGCACCTCCAAACAGGCCATCTCATTTTCCCTGAAGCAGCGCATCCCGATATAACCGCCTTCCTTGGGAATAGCCTTAGTTGCATTATTCAAAAGGTTATCGATAGTTCGATCAAGACCATACCTTGGGCACAAAACAATGAGCTCTTCCTCCACCACCGGTGGCTGCACAGTTATATAGGCATATCTGAACTCTTTGATGGCGGCTTCGTTAAGAAAGTATCGTTCCAACACGACTTTTCCCAGGTCAATCTCCTCTCCTCGTCCCTCACCCGTCATGGTAAGCGCTAAGTCCTGGAGCCTTGTTGTTTCCTTAACCACATAATCCTGATAGAAAATAAGCTTATCACGGACGACGTTCAGGTCATCACTATCAAGAAGCTTACGACTGCGCATTGCAAGACCAGCAACAGCAACGGCCGGGTTTTTAAAATCGTGAAGCATATCACCCAAAAATTCCAACCTGGAAGTCTTCATCGTCTCCTTGCCAAAATAGGTCAGAAGTTCAATTTCATCTTCACTGAAATAATGTTTGTGCTGTGTTGCGAAAAAACAAAGGATATGTCGGGTAACAGTTGCTATCCGGAGAGGAACAAGCAGGATCGAGTGTATCTGGTTTTCAGCGGCAAACTCACGAAGTTTAGCACCTACAAGAACACTTTCAAGCGGATCTTTGATCAGAACATAGGCGGGAGTAATTCTTTCATGGGGCATATCGGCGGACTCTTTCGAGCCATGCACAGCGGCCCACAAATAATCATGATGATCCAGGGTAAATAGATGCCCTGACTCGTGGTATCTGCGGCTTGGTGGATATGTCGATTCCAGACGAAAATACTTCTGGTCATCTGAAAGAGAGTACAGAGAACAGCTATAAATATGGAGGATTTTATCAAGTTCAGGGATCATCAGATTGAAAAAATCCTTGAGCTTGATTCCTTCCCGATTACTCAGCTTGATAAAAATTTTATCGGAAATCTCTTCCTTCTTGTCATTCTGGGCCTTTAAATCAAGTATCTTCTTCTTGGCCAACACATAACTGACCCGGCGGGCAAGCATTTCAGCCCGAACTATCTCCTGCTTGCTGAACGAGCGGTTGTCTTCTTTGTAATAAATCTGTAGAGAACCGAGAACACCTTCACTGATTCCAACAAAACTCGGCATCTGCAGGGGCACAGCAATCAAGGAGTGAAAACCCTTCTGGTCGACAATTTTTTTTACCCTGAAGAGCGGGTTATTCATAATACTTGAAACAATGATGCTTCTATTCTCCTCCACAACCTTACCGGCAATAGACCCTTTTACCGGAATAGTAGCTGACCGATCACTGTCCTCTATGCCGTAAGCGCCAAAAGAATGCATTTTGAATGATACCGGATCAAAAAGGCGGATGGAGGCGGCCTCGGCCTTGAGGTTTTTAGCAATTTTTTCAGCCGCGACCTCAAGGATTTCTATCTTTTTCAGGTTAGGGTCAATGGCCAGGATCTCTTCAGATTCAAGGATAACGGACGATAAAACCTCAAAAAGATAGTCTTCGATACATTGATCGAGCTCGGCTCGTTGGGAAGAAGATATAGGAAGGCTGCTGAAAAACTCTTTATCAGCCAAATATTCACTCAGTTTACTTATCATAAAGTCACTCGATATCCCCTAGTGTTGAAGTTGTCACAAAGACTGTTCATTCTCTTGCCATACTACTGCCACGACAGGGAAACTATTACTACCATAATTTTAGCAGGTAACATCTTTTCACCAAAGTTTTTTTTATGCAGTAAACCAAGCCACCAAACTCCCGTTACATTTCAGTAATCCTCAGCAGACAATAACACCATCTTCATCTCCGACAAAATTGTAACCCTCTCTTCATTTTTGTTTGATTTCAGACAACAGCTGACGCGAATAAAATCAAACTGCAGCACCGAACCACACAACCTATCTACCTGTAATAACATAGCTTATCAGATAAAATCCTATTTGGCACAGCTGTTGCTTTAATGCCCTTCAACAGCATTAACCACAATAAAACGTAACCGAGACTATTATGCAATCAGCCCTGCTTACAGAAAGAAAAGATCAGGTAATTCGCAACGACAAAACGACAGCTGTCGACATAACCTGCGACAAAGATTCTGCCGCTGGTGCAATCAGCCAGCGAGCCTGCGTTTTTTGCGGATCTCGTGTCGTACTTTATCCAATCGCCGATGCCGTTCATCTGGTGCATGGGCCTATCGGCTGCGCTGTATACACCTGGGATATCAGAGGGGCCTTATCGTCAGGCCCTGAACTGCACCGCCTTAGTTTTTCAACGGATATACAGGAGATCGATGTCATCTTTGGTGGAGAAAAAAAATTATACAATGCCCTGATTGAATTGATTGAGCGCCATAAACCGAAAGCGGCCTTTGTCTATTCGACCTGCATTGTCGGCATCATTGGTGACGACCTGGAATCTGTCTGCAAAAAAGTTACAAAAGAAACCGGAATCACCGCCATCCCTGTGCAGTCTGAAGGTTTCAAAGGCAACAAGCGTGCCGGCTACATAGCCGCCTGTAATGCAATGGCTCGATTAGTCGGCACTGGTGATACCAGCAATATCCCACCTAAAAGTATCAACATCCTTGGTGATTTCAACTTAGCGGGCGAGATCTGGATGATCCGCAAATTATATGAAAAAATCGGTATCACGGTAGTCGCCAACATCACCGGCGACGGTCGAGTCGATGACATTCGTCGTTGTCATGGCGCCTCATTAAATGTCGTGCAATGTTCCGGTGCAACCATGCACTTAGCCAATATGATGAAAAAGGAGTACGGCATTCCATCCATCCGCGTATCCTACTTCGGCATCGAAGACATGGCTGACTCAATCTATGCAGTAGCTGATTATTTCAAAGACGAAGAGATGAAAAAAAAGGCCCAGGAGGTTATCCGTCAGGAGTTGGCTGAGGTCTATCCAAAACTTCAGGAGTACAAGAAAGCCCTGCACGGGAAAAAAGCAGCTATTTATGTCGGCGGTGCCTTCAAAGCCTTTTCCCTGGTCAAGGCCTTCAGATTACTTGGCATGGATGTCGTTATGGTCGGCTCGCAAACAGGAACTGAATCAGAGTATCGAGAACTACAGGAGATTACCGATGAAGGAACAATTATCGCTGACGACTCGAACCCGCTGGAACTTTCCTCGTTTCTGAAGGAAAAGGACGTTGACATTTTTGTGGGTGGCGTAAATGAGAGGCCCATTGCCTACAAACTAGGTGTTGCTTTTTGTGATCATAACCATGAACGCAAAGAAGCACTGGCAGGCTTTACAGGTATGCTTAATTTCGCCCAGGAAGTTTACAGCTCAGTGTTAAGCCCTGTGTGGAAATTCATGCCTCGAAAGGCAACAACGCAACTGGAGCAGAGTAATGACTAAAATGCCCAAACCTAATTACATATCAACCACCAACGCCTGCAAACTCTGTAAACCAATGGGAGCGACGCTGGCCTTTCGCGGAATCGAAGGGGCCATGCCTTTTCTGCACGGATCTCAGGGCTGCGCCACCTACATGCGCCGCTACATCATCAGTCACTTTAACGAACCCATGGACATTGCCTCATCATCCCTTGGCGAAAAGAATGCGGTTTTCGGCGGCGGTCCTAACCTGAAAGAAGGGTTAAAGAACGTCACTGAAAAATTCAACCCGCAGCTTATTGGCATCGCCACCACCTGCCTGACTGAAACCATTGGCGATGATGTGCCCATGATCTTACACCAGTATCAAAGCTCATCAAAAACTGGTTGTAAACAGCCAATGCTTGTCGCCGTTTCAACGCCATCTTACAGCGGCACACACATGGAAGGCTTCCATGCAACGGTGCGCGCCACCATCAATGCTGTCACGGAAGAAACTGTAGACACAGAACCATGTTCAATAAATATTCTGCCAGGATTTGTCTCCCCAGCCGACATCAGGCACTTAAAAGAGATTGCCAGCGACTGGAATATCAAGGCCACCATATTGCCGGACATCTCGGAAACACTGGACGGCCCAGCTCTGGCCGAATGCGAACTGATACCCCATGGCGGCACGCCCATCGAAAGCATCAAAAAAATGGGGTCGGCTACTGCAACCGTGGAGTTTGGCAGATCGGTAGCAGATGAAAACTCAGGGGCACTTCTGTTGTCAGAGAAACACTCAGTACCATGCCATAGGCTGGGGGTACCTATCGGACTTCGCGAAACAGATGAATTTTTCTCTACACTGGAAGCGATAACAAAAACACCAAGGCCGACAAAATACAGTGAAGAAAGGGGCCGTCTGATTGATTCCTTTGCCGATGGCCATAAGTACGTTTTTGGAAAAAGGGCAATTGTCTACGGCGAAGAAGACCTGGTTATCGGAATAACTTCATTTCTTGCAGAGATCGGTATAAAGCCGGTTTTATGTGCCAGTGGCGGTAAGTCCGGCAACCTTAAAAAAGCTATCAACAGCGCTTGCGGTGATCTGCTTAAGGAAGAACCGGCGATATACGAAGGAACTGACTTCTACGATATTGAAGAGATGGCAGCAGGGCTTTCCCCAGATCTTCTTATCGGGCATAGCAAAGGCTACCAACTGTCACGTAAGCTTGATGTCCCCATAATCCGGGTTGGTTTTCCGATTCATGATCGGCTCGGCGGACAGCGCATTCTGCACTTAGGGTATCGCGGCGCCCAGTATCTTCTTGATTTGATTGCCAACGCGCTTCTCACCAAGAAACAAGATGATTCCCCTGTTGGCTACAGCTACATGTAACCAACTGAAAATAATATGTATTTCCATTAACAAAAGCCAAAGGGATAGAGATGAAAACACCTAAAGACTTAAGCAAACACCCTTGTTTTAACGTCAAAGTAAAAGGTCAATTTGGCCGAGTTCATATACCAGTAGCACCAAAATGCAACATCAAGTGCAATTACTGTGACCGGAAATACGACTGTGTGAATGAATCAAGACCAGGGGTAACCAGCAATATCCTCTCACCATCCCAGGCCCTTACCTATGTAAAAAAAGTCATCGAAAAAGAGCCGCGAATCACCGTAGTTGGCATTGCCGGCCCTGGCGACCCTTTTGCAAATGCCTCAGAAACTCTTGAGACGATGCGTTTAATCAGAAATGAGTTTCCGGACATGATTCTCTGCCTTTCAAGCAATGGCCTTGGTTTAGCCGATCATGTCGCTGAAATTGCAGAAATTGGCGTCTCTCATGTGACCGTGACGGTTAACACAGTTGACCCTGCTATCGGTCAAAAAATATACAGCTACGTACGTGACGGCAATGTTGTCTACCGTGGAATTCAAGCTGCAGAACTGCTTCTAGCACGGCAACTCAAGGCAATTGAACTGTTAAAAAAACACGATGTAACTGTGAAAATTAACACCATTATTATTCCAGGCATCAACGACAAGCATGTTATCGATGTGGCAAAAACCATGAAAAAGCTTGGCGTTGATCTGCTCAACTGCATGGCCATGTTTCCCAATGCCGGCACCCCCTTTGCTGACATCATCGAACCGGATAAGAAAAAAATGGCAGAGATCAGAAATGCAGCTGAAAAATATTTACCACAGATGCGCCACTGCAAACGCTGTCGAGCCGATGCCGTTGGTCTCCTGGGAGAAGACAAAAGTTCTGAAATGGCAGGCTGCCTCTCGGCTTGTGCCCAGCTGCCCAAAGAGATAGCACCAGAAAAACAATATGTTGCAGTGGCAACCAAGGAAGGTGTCTTAATAAACCAGCACCTTGGTGAGGCTGAGACCCTGCAAATATGGCAAAAAACTGATTCCGGCTTTGAGATGAAAGAGGTACGCGAAACACCAAAAGCCGGCTGCGGCCCTCGCCGATGGCTCAACCTGGCACGGACCATTAATGACTGCAAGGCCTTGCTGGTCAACAGTTTAGGCGACAAACCCAAATCTGTTCTTGCACAATATGGCATCAAGCCAGTCCAGTCCAGCGGCTTTATCGAAATGGGTCTTGAGGTGATTTTCTCTAACGAGGAGGGTGCTATCGAAAAAATGAAAGGCCGTGAAATCTCCTGCACTGAAAAAACTGGCTGTGCCGGCAGTGGCGGCGGCTGCCTTTAGACTTTGAAGCCAGCCACTACCAATGAATATTTTGAGAACTTAGCGGGGTTGCGATGAAAGGATTAATTGACTCCACGTTACGGGAAGGCGCACAAGCGATCGGCATCAACTATAGCAAAGAACAAAAAGAAGCGATCTTGGTGGCAATCAGCAAACTGGGCATTGAGGAAATTGAAGTCGGCATCGCCACACCCTTAGATACTGATCTGCCTGAACTGTTCAAAATATGTCGACAAAAACTACCTAACACCATGACCTCCCTCTGGTCTCGATGTGTTGACACAGATATTATCTATGCCGCCGAATTGAACCCTGATGTCCTTTCTCTTTCAATTCCCGCATCAGATCTGCATATTGACAAGAAATTTAAAAAATCTAGAGACTGGGCTCTAAAGACACTGGCAAACAGCATAAATTTCGCTCACAACTCCGGTATCTCAAACATTTCTGTGGGATTTGAAGACGCCACGCGAGCCAACATCTCTTTCCTTAAAGAGTTGGTCCTCTGTGCTCAGCAGGCAGGCGCCTTCAGGATCAGAATTGCCGACACAGTCGGCATTGCAACACCGAGAGAAATTTCCACAATCGTAAATACCATTATTGAAACAACCCATCTTGAAGTTGGCGTGCACACTCATAACGATTTCGGCATGGCCACGGCAAATGCCATATCTGCTTTAGAAACTGGTGCAGATTGGGCAGATGTCTCAACTTTGGGAATTGGAGAGCGGGCCGGTTGCGCTCGCCTTGAGGAGGTAGCTGGTTTTCTGGCCCTGCAAAAAGGCCGCAGCTACCTCATTGAAGACCTGCCAAAACTAAGTCAACTGGTGTCGAACTTTACCAAAAAAAATATCGACAAAAACCAGCCCATTGTCGGAAGTGAGATTTTCTTCTGTGAAACCGGCCTTCATCTTCTTGGCCTTGAAGAGGACCCAAAAACCTACGAACCCTACCAACCAGAGCACGTCGGAGCAAAACGCCACTTGGTCTATGGAGGTAAAGTTGGCAGAAAAAACACAATAAATCGTCTGACTAAGCTAACCAAATCCATTCCAAAAATCGATATTGACCGTTTTTTTCATGATGTACGGAACAAGGCGTTAACACTTGGAAGGCCTCTTAACGATACAGAGTTTTTGTCAGCCAGTCAGAGCAATTATCTGCCGGCAAACCGCTAACTTTGCGACAACTACAGACATACTTATTGACGAAACCGTCGACACCTCTTACAAATGTACTGTACGGAATTCGTACAATTCCAATGTGGAGGGCAATGAAAATGGTAACCGCTCGGTTCGATATGAGGTTGGATGAAAGAATTAAAACAAAAGCAGAAAAAGCAAGGGCCTTGCTTGGGCTAAAGAGCCTCTCTGACTATGTCGCCAAACTGATTGATGCCGATGCATCCAGGGTGATTGCGGAACATGCAGGAATTACGCTTGCTGATGATGCTTTTGACCGTTTTGTCAATACAAGATACGGTTTTGATTTTTTGTGCCTCCACAACGGAAGAACCCGGATGTTCATCTCCATGAAAACAGTCGCGCAATTACCCTTCCAAAAAATTAGCTTGCGCTAAAGGTTTTTATCTATGTCCACATCTCAGCACCCTAGGTGGCTGTAAATAAAAACAGGCGGCAACCTCTGGGAGGATACCGCCTGTCATTCATACACGAATGGTCAAATAGATTTTATAAACCTTCCAACGTCTTCATGTCCTTAACGTCTTGAGCAACGGCTTTTCTTTCTTTAACCGGCATGGGTATTAACCCTTTATCGGAAAGATACCCTTCATTACCCCAGGCCGCTTCACTGGTGAATTCGCCAAGAAATTCATTAATACCGGGAATTACACCAGCATGGTCTTTTTTCACGTAGAAAAACAGTGACCGTGAAACCGTGTAACTGCCATCAGCAATAGCCTCAAAGGTTGGTTGGTTGCCGTCAATGGTAGAGCCCTGAATCTTATCTATATTCTGATCAAGAAAGCTGAAACCAAACACACCGAAGGCCTTTGGATTTGATTCTAATTTCTGGATAATAAGATTGTCGTTCTCTCCAGCTTCGATATAGGCCCCATCTTCCCTGACGGTGTGACAAATTCTCTTGTACGCTTTTTTGTCTGATTTATTTAATGCTTTAATCCAGGAAAATTGTTTGGCGCCACCTTCCATGGCCAGCTCAACAAAAGCGTCACGAGTACCAGAGGTTGGCGGAGGTCCGAGAACCTCTATCTTGACATCCGGCAGAGATGGGTTCACATCCTTCCAAGTTTTATACGGGTTGGGAATAACTTTTTCAGCACCGCTTGGGTCCGGAACATCTTTGGCAAGGGCTAGAAAGATCTCCTTGGTCGTAATTGTCATGGCAGGCGATTGTTTAGAATTTGCCAGAACAATTCCATCATAACCTATTTTTACCTCAACAATATTCTTCACACCATTCTCCTGACACTGATCAAATTCAGACTTCTTGATGCGCCGTGAGGCATTAGAGATGTCAGGATGCTGGACGCCAACCCCGGTACAAAAAAGCTTCATACCACCGCCGGTGCCGGTAGACTCGATCTTAGGGGTTTTAAAACGGCTGGACTTACCGAATTTTTCGGCAACAACCGTGGCAAATGGATAGACGGTTGACGACCCGACAATACTGATATAATCACGACTTGAAGCTAATGACGGGGTGCTGATGCCACTCAGCAAAAGAAGCGAGGCGGCGCCAAGTAAAACTGTTTTTGTTAATCTCTTTTTCATTGCTGTCTCCTAAATTTTAAAAAGTAAATTCTGACAATAATCAAACCGACAAGTGAGGCACTGATCACACTATGCCTCACGATTATTAAGATGGGGTTAAGAAAATATTATTTTTACGTTAACTTCAGTAACTTCTAAAATGAATTGGGAAATCAGCCAAAACGACCAGTGATATAATCCTCAGTCAACTCATGGCGGGGGGTGGTGAACAGTCTGTCTGTATAGCCAACCTCAATTAAATCACCAAGATGAAAATAGGCGGTTCGCTGTGACACTCGTGCTGCTTGCTGCATGTTATGCGTGACAATGACGATAGTGTACTGCTGGCGAAGCTCCGCAATAAGCTCCTCAATTTTAGCGGTAGCGATAGGATCAAGGGCGGAACAAGGCTCATCCATCAAAATGACCTCCGGTTCCAC
>JADGBM010000076.1 GCA_015231515.1 Desulfobulbaceae bacterium | reverse complement strand
TTTTAATAGCATGGCCGGCAGGATACCGCCTTCTTCACCAGCTCTGGCTATATTGACATACATCTGAGAAAATTGTGGGTAATCCGACACCGCTTCAGAAAATGATTTTCCCTCTTTGAGTTTTCGTTCGATATCCCAGGTGAACTTTTTAAAGACCGGCTTCTGAGAGTTTTGCTTCATGGTTCGCAGCGAGGCATCTAAAGAGAGACCGGCATTGAGCAGCAGGGCTATCTGCGTGGTGAAGAACTCAATATCTGTTTTGCTGAGTTTATTGCTTTTGAAAAATTTAAAATCAAATGAGACCTTTTTATCTTCCCGATGCTCTTTAATTTCAAGTGGTCTTAAGCCCTGACCCATAAGGCGTCGAGCTGCAGCAGCCTTGTCAATCTCCTCAACGACACCTTTTTTAGTCGTATTACTGCTGTCCAGCGCGGTATAGCTATAAAGACTCATGCACAGCGCCCCTTGTGACCCGCATAACTTCTGAAAAGCTGGTCTTTCCAGCCTTAACCTTTTGCAGACCATCGGTAAACATGGTTACAAAACCATTGTCGTCGGCAATTTTTCGTAAATCAATAAGATCAAGACCCTGAGATATCCCCTTACCAAGCGCGTCATTCACCTCCAGGAACTCGTAGACACCTATTCGTCCGGTAAACCCCGTATTAGAACAGTGTCGGCAGCCGGCCCCCCTAAACATCTCAAAATCCTCCCCCCCTGGCTTATAGCCAATATATTCAGAGATCATGCCCCTGACCACCCTACACTCTTTGCAGATACAGCGAACAAGCCGCTGCCCCAAAACAGCCCGCAGCGAAGATGCAATTAGAAATCTTTCCACCCCCATATCAATCATTCGGGCAATTGCTGAAATCGCATCATTGGTGTGCAGCGTACTAAAAACCAAGTGGCCGGTAAGCGATGACTGCACTGCAATCTCGGCGGTTTCAAAGTCACGAATTTCCCCGACCATGATTACATCGGGATCTTGACGAACAATGGAGCGTAAGCCTTTGGCGAAGGTCAAGGCAATCTCGGGGCGCACCTGGATCTGGTTAATTCCCAAAAGCTGATATTCAACCGGATCTTCCAGGGTGATAATTTTGTTACTACCGGAATTAATATGATTTAAGGCACAATAAAGGGTGGTGGTTTTTCCACTACCAGTTGGACCTGTAACGAGAATAATCCCGTCTGGAATAGTGATCATATCCCGAAAGCTCTTTTCAACATCCGGCAACATTCCCAATTGGCTCATCTCGAGAATAATATTACCCTTTTCGAGAATACGAATAACAACCCCTTCCCCGTAGACAGTGGGCATTGTTGATACACGGAGATCAATCTCTTTACCGGAAATTCGCATCGATATCTTGCCGTCTTGAGGTAGTCGACGTTCGGCGATATCTAGCCCGGCCAGCAGTTTAGTTCGAGATACAACCGCAGCCTGCATGCTGATTGGCGTAATCTCATATTCGTGCAAAATACCATCAACTCGAAGTCGAATGTAAAACCCTGTAGCAAAGGGCTCCATGTGGATATCACTGGCCCGCCTCTTCACTGCGGTATCAATCAGATTGTTCACATATTTAATAACCGGTGCCTCAGAGGCCATATCCTTGAGTTTGTCAATATCAGACTCATCTGTAGAGAGCGATTCATCCTCAAAGGCATCCGAACTCAATCCGTAATGTTCGTGCACGATGTTACGCATGATGGTTTCAGTGGCCACCTGCACTTCAAAATCACCAGCATAGAGCAGTTCCCCTGTTGACAACACATCGCCATCAAGGGGATCACTGACTACCATAATGTTTTTTTCACCACGCTTGACCATGGCAAAGAGATGTTCGCGATGAAACAAGCGTGAAATTTCAACCGGCAGATACTCATCAGCTGGATCAGGAACATAGACACTGACCTCGACCTGCTCAGCCAGACTCTCGGCCAGATCCTCCTCATTAATAAAACCCAACGAGATCAAAATCTCCCCGAGTCCCTGGGGTACCGTCTCTTTGTGGGCGAGGGCGCGCTCCATCTCGCTTTCCTGAATTTTTCCTTTACGGACCAGGAGTTCGCCTAATTTTTCTTTCTTCTTAAAAAAAACTGTATTTCGCATGACACTTCCAGCTGCAGATTCAAATTAGACAAAGAGAATTACTCAGAATTTACCTGTTTTGCTCAATGGCATTGAGTAATTTTGCTGCGAGATGAGGGTCAATTTTCCCTAAAATCTCGTATTCATGACGGGCAGCTTTAAAATCTCCAAGCACAGCATTGGCAATCCCCAGGTTAAGGTGAGCCCTTGCAAAATCGGGTTCAATCAGCACTGCTCGACTGAACGATTGTTGAGCATTCTTCCAGTCATCCTGCTCAACCCTGGCCATGCCCAGCTCAAAATGAGCAAATGCAAAATCAGGCCTCATTGAAACGGCGCACTCAAAAACCCTGACCGCCTCATCAAACCTTTTTAATTTGCAGAGAGCAATCCCAAGGTTGCATTGGCTTAAGGCATCTCCCGGGCGAAGGGTGTTTGCCCTGTTAAGTGCCGAAATTGCTTCGTCCAGATAGCCCATCTTTGAGCACGCAGCACCAAGAAGATCATGGGCGTGCGCATTTTCCGGGTCAAGGTCAATGATCCGACGATAGGCGACTATAGCCTTTTCCCAGTGGCCAAGTATACTATGACTATAACCGAGATGGAACAATGCGTCCCTGTTATCTGAATGATCAGCAATCTCCTGTTCAAAAAAAACTATGGCCTTATCATAGTTACCAGCCATAAACGCACATTTACCTTGATGAAAGCTGTTTTCCAGAGAGTACGGATGCATTGAAGACATTTTATTCATAGTGCCTTATTCCTGAGGAATATCAGGCCAAACGAGAGAATGAATGCTACAAAAGCCCAAATAATTCACATTCAATATGTCACCATTTCATCTAGTTTTTGTCAAGCATAAATCGAATGATTTCAGTTAGGTGCGACAAACAGAAGGCCTTATACCAACAACGCTATTCCACTGTGGTCTCTTTTTTAAAAAAATCAGCTCCCCACAAAAAACTGTAAAACAACAAACACCTGTTGCTTCATGATGCCCGGACTGTTTTAATATAGGCATGACAGATTACGACATCAGTATCATAAATGGCACCATTCTTAGCAAAGCCGGAACACACCCGTCCCCAAACGAACTTGTCGGCATAAAGGACGGCTTTATTAAGCATATTGGTCCCTGGCACCATTTTTCTGCAACAAAAACTATTGATGCAAAAAACTGCCTGATTTGCCCGGGCTTGATCAATGCCCACGGCCACAGCGCCATGACACTGTTTCGAGGTTTAGCCGACGATCTGCCCTTGATGACCTGGCTGAATGATCATATCTTCCCGGCCGAGGCAAAATATGTAAGCAGGGAGATGGTCTATTGGGCTACTAAACTGGCAGCAGCTGAGATGATCATGTCCGGCACCACCACTGTTGCTGATGGCTATTTCTTTGAATCCGAAGCCGTCAGAGCTTTTAACGATACGGGCATGCGATCGATCACCGCCCAGGGTATCATCGACTTCCCGGCTCCCGGAGTACCTGACCCGCAACACAACATTACTGCCGCAGAGACCTTTCTGGCAACTTTTCCCAATACCCACCTTGCCAATAAAGCACTCTTTTGCCACTCACCCTATACGTGCAGCCCAGCAACCCTGCAAAAAGCAAAACAACTGGCCAGCGACAATAATTGTCTTATGTTTATACATGCTGCAGAAACACAGGCCGAGCTCGCTCAGGTTGAGAAGTCGTACGGCACAACCCCCATACGACACCTGAACGCCCTGGGGGTTCTCGACAAAAATACTGTCTGTATTCATACCGTGCTGGTAGATGACCATGAGATCGATATTTTAAAAACATCAGGCTGTGGAGTTGTTACCTGCCCGGAAAGCAATATGAAGCTTGCCTCCGGTGTGGCTCCAGTGCCAGGCCTGCTACAGGCAGGAATCCCTGTGGCCTTGGGCACTGATGGCTGTGCCAGCAACAATGACTTGGATCTTTTTTCTGAAATGAGTTCACTTGCCAAGCTGCATAAAGTGACGAGCTCTGACCCAACCGTCTTAAGTGCAGCGCAAGCATTGAGCGCCGCGACGGTTGGTGGGGCAAGGGTTTTAGGCCTGCCTGAAACAGGCGTTTTGCACCCAGGAAAAATGGCCGATATCATTATCATTGATTTACACAAACCTCACCTGACTCCTTTTTACAACCAGAACTCTCTAGTCTACTGCGCCAAAGGAGCTGACGTAAACACATCCATCATCGGCGGCAAACTCGTTATGCACAATCGTAAAATACTCACCTTTGAGGTTGAAGAAACCATGGCATATGTTAATAATCTGGCTGTATCTGTAGCCCAACTATCAAAAAGCTAAGCCGTCGTTCAAGTATAGAGATTTATAATGATCACACCCCATCGCAATATATCATCGCTGCCGGCCTTATTTCTTTGCGCATTTTCCCTTCTCACAGCCAGCTGCTCAGACACCTCTGAGACCAGTCAGACAATCGGCAAAGCCTCTTCCCAACAGCAGGCTTCAAGCCAGGCACAGAAAAAAGGAACAAAAAATACCGGCCCCAATCAGCCTTTGAGTCAAGCTCAACAAACAGGCACCAATAGTGTAAAAACATCGAGCTTGAACCTGGACTTGGTTAAACAGCCAAGAAACCCACTGGCGGAAGGGCATGAAGAATCACAGACAGCAGACATTCATATCCCTAAAGAGTATGACCCGGCAATGCTGGACAAGGAGTTTGAGTATGCCCTTCAACTTACCGATGCCTTAGAGCGAAGAGAGGCTGTGATTGGACTTGGCAAGCTTTTGGCCGAAATCGACCCAAGCCTTGCCCTGGAGTTCCTGTCACAAATTGAAGACCCTAAAGACCGCCACGCCTTTGCCGTAAGCTTAACTACAGCCCTGTCCACAGAATCTCCAGAGGCAGCAGCTCTTTGGGTCGACCAGGCCCCGGAAGATGTCAAAAATGCAGCGGCAGTCATTGTTGCCAAAAACTGGGCAGCAACAGATGTTGGGGCGGCAATTAACTGGAGCAACCAAATTTCTGACCCGCAAATCATGGCGCGCGCCTTGGAAACAATTACCGGCATCTGGGCCACAACTGACTTAAATGCCACATATGATTGGGCTGTAGGCATTGAAGATCCACAACTGCAAAGCCGTATTTTTATCAAAATGGGCGAGGCGTTTTCCCGAACAGATCCGCAGGCAGCAGCTCTCTGGGCGTTGGAGTTCGAGGATAGCTCGACCCGATCCAAGATTTTCACAACTGCAGTTCGCCAATGGGCAACTAAAGATCTCCCCGGAGCAGTGGCCTGGGTCGAGGCCCAGGAACAGGGTGAGTCACAATACCTGGCCGCCTCACATACCGCCACTGTCTGGGCGCGCAAGGACCCACAGGCAGCAACAGCCTGGTCTTCCTCCCTTCCCGAGGGGCGTACTCGCACAATGGCGGTCAATTCCGCCATTGGTCTCTGGGCAAACAAAAACCCGGAGCAGGCCTTTCAATGGGCAAACAGCCTGGCAGATAATGATACTACTAAACTTACCAGCCTGACCCGAGTGACTAGAGCCTGGGCCTGGAAATCTCCAGAACAGGCAGGTGAGTGGCTCCAAACTGTTACAGACCCAGCTGTGCGGGAAAATCTGACCAAACTTCTCGATCAAGTCATTGAACAGAAAGCGAAGCAGAAATAACCGGAAACCGTATTCCAGCCATACACTCTCTTTTTATTTTTTCCTTTCCCGCAGCACTTCCTCCTCTAACTCCTTCAACCGTTTTTGTACAGTTTCACTGAGTTTCACCTTGCCAAACAACAGACAGCCAGGTCGGCCAGGAATGCACTCTGCCCTGAGTTTCATGCATAAATTCTCTGAGTTAAAATCAAAATTGGGGCAGGAAAAAGTCATATTTTTTCTCTCATGCAAGCCTTAATTAAGTGTATCGCCAACTACTACATAGTCGTCATGCGACAATTTGCCGCATTTTTTTTGGATCTTTTGTGACTATTAACTATCTGTATATATTAATTTTATCAAGGAGAAGGCTATGGAAAACTGCAAAAAAGGAAAAAAAAGTAACTGTGGAGCACATGCCATCGCTGTAGCCCTGCTGCTGGTGTTTTTTCAAACGTCAGCCTGGGCCGAGTCAAAGTCAAGCTGTGAAAAATGTCACCTTGACGAGGATATGTTAACGGCAACTCTAAAGGTCGACACCTCTGTTAGCTCTGCAATGCAGTCAGGCGCCGGCTGAGGTGGTAAGGTGGCTCCGTTGGAGCCGCAAATCAAGGTTCTGGTCTCAGAAGAGTTTCTGGCAACCGCTCATGGAGAGATTGGCTGTGTTGGCTGTCACGGTGGCAACGATACCATGGAGGGCAAGGATGAAGCACATCAGGGAATGGCTCCCACTCCCGCGATTACCAATCCCGTAAAAACCTGCGGGGAATGTCACGAAGAGATAGTTTCCACTGCGTCAAAATCACTGCACGCTACCCTGTCAACCTTTCCAACAGTTCTGCTAAGCCGTGCCGATCCGACCAAATGGCCAGAGATTGATGAGGCTCGATCAAATCACTGTGCTGCCTGTCACACCAACAGCTGTGGCGCCTGTCATGTAAGTCGGCCTAAAGCCTCTAAGAAGGGTTTTGTCAAGGGTCACATTTTCCAGAAACGTTCCGATCCGGTCAACCAGTGCACCGCCTGTCACGGCAGTCGTGTCGGCAGCGAATTCTACGGCATGCGGGGTCAGGGTGATGTCCATGCCACAAAAGGCAACATGGACTGTGTCACCTGCCATGACGGCCAAGAGATGCACGCCGATGGAACTGGATTGAGCGGCAGATATCATCTGGAAGAGTTGGTGCACTGCGAAGAGTGTCACGCGGATTTACAATATGGCTCAGTGCGCGATCATACCATTCACATTGGTAAGGTACAGTGCCAGGTCTGCCATTCACAAACTTACGTCAGCTGCTATAGTTGCCATACCGGCAGAGATGAGGCCGGCCTTTATTATTTCCAAAACAAGAAAGAAGTAGAGGGCATGAAAATCGGCATGAACTACGACCAAACCGCACCTAATGCCAAATACGATTATATGCTGGTCCGTCATATACCTGTGGATCCAAAATTATTCGATTTTTATGTTAAAGATGCGCTGTCAAATTTTTCACGAGTTCCAAACTGGAAACGTACGTCCCCCCACAACATTCAACGAAAAACCTGGCAAAACGCCAACTGCAACAACTGCCACGGCAATACGGATCTTTTCCTACAGGAAAAAGACCTGCTTGACTATGAGATAAAAGCCAACCGTTCAGTTGTTGTGCCAGCAGAAAGGATTCCTGGGAAAATAGAGAAAACCGCACCTTTTTCAATAGATACCTCGAAAGTGAATAAAGCGATGGTTGTTGACTCAAGAGAACTCCATGATTTGATCGAGAAAAAAGCTGCACTGATTGTCGATGCCAGATCGTCTAAAGATTATGCGAAAGGGCACATTGAGGGATCAATCTCCTTCTCACCTTTAGAGATGAGTCTGCGTCAAAAATTTGATAGTGATGAGCCGCTTCAACTTGTTTCCTTTGATCAGATAGCCGAAATGTTGGGTCAAGCGGGCATCAAATCTGATCAAAAAATAGTGGTCTATGACAAAGATGGGCGATTAGCTGGATTCCTGTTGTGGGTCTTACAGTATGCCGGTGCCACCGATGTAGCCTATCTCAAAGGAGGAATCGAAAGTTGGCATGAAGCTGGTTACCACACCAGTGAAAAAGAGACCCCGGTTTCGGCGCTTAAATTCGGCGGCAAAGAGATGCCCAGATATGTTGCGACCAATGATTTTGTGCTTGAAAATCTCGACAACCCTGCAACTGTAATCGTAGACGTCAGAATCGTTACCCAGGCGAAGGGCATGCTCAAACACGATGCGGCCGAACGAGCGGGGCATATCCCTGGTTCCGTTAATCTCCCTCTCTCAGCCTTATACATGGATAACGCCGAGCTTAAGGAGCCAGCCGAGTTACTCTGGATGCTCAACAATTACGGCATAACTCCAGACAAAACAGTAATTACCACCTGCAATACCGGTCAACTTGCCGGGGCGGCATTTTCCATTTTTCGGTATTTAGGCTTTGAGAATGTAAAGACTCACGACAGCTCCTGGATTAACTGGGAACTTGGCGAATAGGACTAAGTTTCTGAGTTAAACGTAGAAAAGGCCCGGTCGCATAAGTGACCGGGCCTTTTTAATTTAGATAAGGTTCATCGCGCTTTTTTTTACTGTGAAAACAGAATCGCTTCGAAGAGGACTTAGCACAGTTCATGCGGGCTTAAAAATGAATAACAGCTTTAATTAGCCACAGAAGCACACAGAAGCACACGGAAAACTGCTTTTTGGGGACCAGTTAAGCGCAGTATATTACAAAATGTTGTAGTTATTCGGCTTGGCGCTGGAAAATGTGACAAAACCCCCTAATTTAAATGTTCGTCATCGCTTTTCAGGGAGGTAAGCAGGCTTCTGAGTCTATACGACTGTATGTGAAGAAGCCTGATCGGCTTCCTGGGAAGTGATGCCGAATATTTACAAAATGTTCCTGTGTGTTTCTGTGTGTTTCTGTGGCTAAAAAAAATTTTTCAATCGTCAGGCAAGTCCTATCAAGTTGTTCTTCGCAGAAATCATGAAAAGATATGAACAAAACATATGGATAAAAAAGTGCGGCAATACAAAGTGTTGTGCGTGTTTAACACCAAGTTAAGGCTTTGTCTGTTCAATTGTTTTTATTTACCCACCCCCCAACCCCAGTAATTGCGATTACAACGTGCCAAATTCAGTTGTTGGCTGTTGGAAGAAGACCAGTTCTTCATGCACTACTAATCCTTAACTCCAGCCCTTTTCATTACAGGCGGTTAGCACCAAAGTGTTTAACGCCTTTATAAAGAGTGGATCAACATTGAGCGATGGTGTCCGCGCAAGTTCTACTCCAAACCCAGCAGCAAGCGCTTTGTATTGAATATCGATCTCACAAAGGGTTTCAACATGGTCAGAGACGAAGCTGATCGGCACCATAACGATTTTTTTACAGCCATTTTTTGCTAATTTTTCAATGGTATCGGGAGTCGAAGGCGCCAGCCATTCAACGGGACCGCTTCGGCTTTGAAAGCAGAGATGTCCCTTAACTCCTGTTTTTTCTTCTATTGCCTGAATAGTCCTTTTCAAATGGTCTAAATAGGGATCCCCCTCATCAATAAATTTCACCGGCAGGCTGTGGGCGCTGTAAACAACCTCGGCCTCGGCCTTGTCACTCAAAGCAGCCTGAATTCGCTGCACCAGACAATCAACATAATCGTTCTGATCCGGCCAGGAGGCGATTTTAGCAAGTTCAAACTGTCCCGGCATCTCCACCATAACATCCTGCAAGTCCCGAAGCGATGAGCCAGTGGTAGCTATAGAATAATGAGGGTACAAGGTCAAGGCGATCAGCCTTTGGATGCCCTGCGAGGCCAGATCAGCCAAGACCTCTCGAGCAAAGGGCTTCCAGTAACGCATAGCCATCACAACTTTGAAATTGCCGGTAGCATTTAACGATTGTTCAAGCGCATCACATTGCTGAGCAGTTATCAGGTTAAGGGGAGACCCTCCGCCTATTTGACGATAATATCCCTGGCTCTTTGGGGCCCGCTTTTTGGCTATCCACCAGGCCAGCGGCTTTTGCATAAAAGCCGGACCCAAGCGGATAATCAGCCGATCGGAAAAAAGGTTGTATAGAAACGGTCGTACGTCCTCAACTTTTTCCGGCCCGCCCAAGTTAAGCAAAATAACTGCGGTCTTTTGTTGACTCTCAAGAAGGCTCATACGTGACACTCCGTTATCTTCTCATTTTCCGGCAGCCAGTCAGGGGATCTCTCCAGACAATCTGACAATCCGGCCGGGTTGCACTCCAGCCCAGCAAATAACTCCTGCTCAATGAGCAAACTTTGCTGGAAATTCCGCTTTATTGCATCATGTCGCCTGGCATCACCCAAACCATATCGATCAATAATATATTGCTGGCGGGATTCAAGACTGACAATCTGGTCATGCTTGACCCGCTTATCAGCATAATAAACAATCTCTTTTTCAGTAATAGGGTTCTGAGGAAAGCCATCAATCAAAATAACGTGCTGACGAACAATTGGTGCCAATTCCGGATAACCGTGTTTCAGGCAGATGTCGTGACCGACAGAGGCATGATCTTCGCCGTTATGGAGGCAGGCCGTTTTGGCTATGTCGTGCAGCAGAGCGGCAGATAACACAAGCTCCACAGAAATCGGCTGGCCGTTTCTGTGGAGCGCAGTAGCAATAAATTCTGCAACACGCCCAACCACGAGAGAATGCGCCCTGATGTTATCCAGCATATTATACTGGCACATCAGCTGAAAACATTGCTCAGGCGTTGGCAACATCTGTTTTTTTTAGCGCTTGCTCAGTTCATGAACCAAGGTGACCAGCAACTTGGCCTTTTCAGGATCAGTCTCAGGCACAATACCGTGACCAAGGTTAAAAATATGCCCCCGTGCCCCTTCTGCCTGCTTTAAGACATTGGCAACACGCTTCTCAAGCTTATCGGCAGGCAGGAAAAGGGCCAGTGGATCCATATTGCCCTGGATAGAGACTTTACCTTTAACACGCTTGACAACATCGTCAAGGTTGGGACGCCAATCAAAGCCAAGAACATCAGCGCCACTGGTCAGCGATAGATCAAGCAGAGTCGAGCCATTATTGGCAAAATAGATAAGGGGGACATCGGTTACTTCTTTTAAGGCAGCAATAATTCTGCGAACATATGGAATGGCAAACTGTTCAAAATCACAGGGCGCTAACACCCCTGCCCAGGAGTCAAACACCTGCAGTGCCTGCGCCCCAGCCGCGGCCTGACCCTTGAGATACTCAATAGTACAGTCGGTAATCTTGGTCAGAAGAGCATCATAGAGATCAGGTGCCTCGTACATCATGCGCTTGGTATTGATATAATTTTTAGATGAACCACCCTCAACAAGATAGGTTGCCAGGGTGAAAGGAGCACCGGAAAAACCAATGAGCGGCACCCTGCCCTCAAGCTCTTTTCGCAGGATGCGAATCGTGTCCATAACGTAGCCTAAATCACCTTCCGGGTCTGGAATCACGAGTTTATCAACCGCAGCACGATCCCGGATCGGGGTTGGAAAGACAGGACCTTGTTTTTCTCGAAACTCAAGAGGCGCCCCCATTTTTTCCAGCGGAACAAGGATGTCTGAAAACAAAATAGCGGCATCAACGCCAAGTCTGTCGATAGGCTGTATCGTTACCTCGGCAGCATTCTGAGGATTTTTACAGAGATCCAGAAACGAGCCTTTACTGCGCACGGTATGATACTCCGGCAAATAACGCCCAGCCTGCCGCATAATCCAGATTGGTGTATAGTCAACCGCCTCACCCTTACAAGCCTTCAAAAATGTTGTATTCATGTTTTTCCTTATTATGTCTATGTTTTAAAAGTTCTTTGTTTAAACGCTAATTCGTTGCCTCGAAAACCAGTTGACTATTCAACCAGTTAAGCCCGTCACTAAGCCTTTTTCAATTTAAACGGTACGTGACTACAGAATGGCTCTTCCGCCATGTAATCTCCGCTCATTGAGTGGGCCCGAGCCCTGCACCCCCCACAAACCTCAACATATTCACAGGCGCCGCAGCGCCCCTTATACGCTTTAAAATTACGAAGATCTTTAAACAGCTCTGACTTCTCCCAAATGTCCTTAAACGACTGTTCCCGAATATTGCCCGCCGGCATAGGAAAATAACTACACGGCAAGAGGTTACCGTCAACATCCAGAAGAGAGATCAGCTGACCGGCAAGGCACCCCTTAGAACCGCCGGTGGAAAACTGCAGTGTACGTCGCTTAAAGTCGTCTCCCTGCGCTTTGGCTTTCTGCAAAACAACACGATAGTAACTGGGCGCACACGTTGGCCGGACAAGCATTTCATCTTCATTTTTCTCCATCTCATAGTGCCAGTCCAAAAAGCCCTCGTAGTCTTCCATGGACACCAACTCTTCCATGATGTCTTCGCCTCTGCCTGTGGGGACGATCATAAACATGTACCAGGCCGTCGCACCAAGGCCCTTGACAAACTTATAAATATTCTCAATTTCGCCCTGGTTGCGCTTGGTAAATGATGAGTTAACCAGAAACTTGATACCATTTTTTTTAAATAATTTGGCAGCATTTACAGTCGCATCAAAGGCTCCGGACGTGTTCCGAAAGTTATCATGCACCTCTGCGGTGGCACCGTCTAAACTTAAGGAGACCATCTTAATATCGGCCTCTTTAATTTTCGTACATATCTCATCGGTAACCAATGTGCCGTTGGTAGCCAGGCACATTCGCAGGCCTTTACTCGCACCATAACGTGCAATATCAAACACATCTTTACGCAACAGCGGCTCTCCGCCAGATAACACTGTTACCGGTGAAGCGTATGATGAAATATCATCAATAACTCGTTTCGCTTCTTCAAATGAAAAATCAGGGTGCCCTATGGCCTCAAGTTCAGAAGAAGAGCGACAGTGCACACAACTCAAATTACAACGACGGGTAATTTCCCAGGCTATCCATTTCGGTTCAAATTCCACGCTATTCTCCCTTTAATAAAAAACCATTGACGAGATCGCCAGTAAACGGCGCACTATAAATTGTCATAAAAATGCTTGTTTTGGTTTTGGGTTAACTATTTAATCATCATCAATTTAATCATCAAAGCAGTGTCGAAATCATTGATTTCTTCGAAGTCGGAGTTTGTGCCCTGCCGTTAAGAGTGCTTATCTCCGGTTAATCCGGATTAGGTAGTAACAGCTTATAATAATGCTTCAGGACACTGATGTCAAAAAACCTCTGCCAAAACGACGAAAATTCTAGAGATACTCTGCCGCTGCCGCTGCCATGCTGCTTCTTTCGCTTTTTCGTAAAGTTACATGCCCGTGTAGATCCAAACTTTTTAAACGTTCTACTGAATAGGTCAGGCCGTTACTACTGGAGTCAAGATACGGGTTGTCAATCTGGTAGGGGTCGCCGGTGAGAATCATCTTTGTGCCTTCTCCCGCCCGGCTTATTATGGTTTTAACCTCATGGGGCGTTAGATTCTGGGCCTCGTCAATAATAACATATTGCCGGGGAATTGACCTGCCTCGCATGTAGGTCAAGGCCTCAAGTTCCAGGACATTGTCCTGCATCAGCTTATCAATCTTCTTTTTAATCGAACCCTCTTCCTCTTTCTCGCGACCATGACTTAGCAAAAAGGTAAGATTATCAAAGATCGGCTGCATCCAGTTGATCAGTTTTTCATCTTTGCCACCCGGCAGATAGCCAATATCCTTACCCATTGGAATAATAGGCCGGGAAACCAGCACTCTATCATACCTTTCAAGGCTGATAACAGACTCCAAGGCAGCAGCAATAGCAAGAAGCGTCTTGCCCGTTCCAGCCTGCCCGACAAGTGTGACAAGCTGAACTGCCGGATCCATGAGAAGCTCCATTGCCATGCGCTGCTCTTTGCTGCGAGCGCGAAGGTGCCAGACATTTTCCGCTAAGGTGTTAAGCGGCACCAGAAGCCCTTCTTTGTTGACTTTGGTTAAGGCCGTGTGCTTTTCATCCCCTTCATCAACCAGGAGAACGAACTCGTTAGGTAAGAGGTCAAGACCATCGTATGTCAGTTCCTTGTCTGCATAAAATTTATCGATTACCTGGCCGGGAACAATCTCTGTCCTGTTGCCAGTATAAAGCTCATCAAAATTAACCTTCTGCTTTTCGAAATCCTGCACTCCCAGACCGAGGGCATCTGCCTTCAAGCGGGCGTTTATGTCTTTTGACACGAATATTACGGTATGACCTTCCTTGTTCAGATTATCAGCAACCGACAAAATGCGATTATCCGGTACCGTCATATCCAGACCTGTCTTCCCGCCACCTATGTCCTCCATGGCGATTTTCATAATCCCGCCATTCTCCATCATGACACCTTGGCTAAGCTTTCCTTTAGATCGAAGTGCATCGAGCTCTCGAACAACCTTCCTGGCATTTCTCCCCAGCTCATCGCTGTGAGATTTAAATCTATCCAACTCTTCAATAACAGTCATTGGCAGCACAACATAGTTGTCAGCAAAAGAGTTAATAGCCGCAGCATTATGCAACAGAACGTTGGTATCCAGAACAAAGTATTTTTTCATAAAATCTCCCAGTTAAGCAGTAAAAAGCCATTTTCCTTATTCACAATTTCTTTGTAGCACAGCACGAAAAAAATATAAACATACAAGATTACTGCTAAGACAGGTATTTCCTTGTTGATAACCTTCGGGTAGTGACACTTCGGAGTCTAGCCCCGCCTAAAACCCATTACACCCTCCTCTAACAACGGCGGCAATGTGGAAATGATAGGCTCATCGGTTTATTCCTCGTTGGTACGACACAAAAAATGTGCTATAGATACGCTTTTGCACTGTTGTTTACAAGACCATCCAGGATGATCGTAACACGATTTATGCTCTGAAGGCAGCCACTTATGAAAATTGCAGCTATCCAACTCAACCCGGTAATCGGTGATTTCACAGCAAACAGTTCGGCAATGCTTAACTGGGCAAAAAAGGCCAAAGAGGAAGGGGCTGATCTGGCAATCTTTCCGGAAATGGCGATAAGTGGGTATCCTCCTCAAGACCTTCTGGAACGTCCGGCGTTTATTGCAGCGCACCAGCTAGCTATGCAGTCGTTACAGGAACAGTGCGGCCTCCCCATCCTTTTTGGTTCAATTACGCCATGCTCCTCCCCAACAGGCAAACCACTGCACAACAGCGCCATCTTAAGCACCCCGGCCTTTTGCCATGCCGTCCACAAACAGTTACTGCCAACCTATGATGTCTTTGATGAGTCGCGCTATTTTGAGCCGGGTGGCGCTACCACCCCCGTGCAGTTTCAAGGAAAAATTCTGGGTATCACAATCTGCGAAGATATCTTTAACGATCCAACTCTTTTTGACCTGCTAACCGAAGGTTTTGATGACGCCGAACCTTCTAAACTATACGCCCATAATCCGGTCCAGAATCTTGTTGATGCCTCCGAAACCGGCCTGGACATTTTGATCAATATTGCCGCCTCGCCCTTTCATTTGCGAAAACCTGAGGTGAAACTTGCCTTTTTCCGCCAGTTGGCAAAAAAACACAACACTCCGATTATCTACGTCAATCAGGTCGGCGGCCAAGACTCTCTCGTCTTTGACGGACAAAGCCTGGTCATAGACGGTTCCGGAAATGTTCTGGCCAGGGCCCCGCGATTTT
>JADGBM010000075.1 GCA_015231515.1 Desulfobulbaceae bacterium | reverse complement strand
CAACATCAAGATCACGATCAACCGGCAGCTCGCTCAACTCCTCCGGCCCCAGGGCCGAGAGGCCACCTTCCTTATACACCTTACTGACATATTTTCTTTCAATATTTAACCCAATCACAGGAATATTCCGGCTTCGAGCGAAATTCAATATCTCTCGATAGAGTCGATAATCAAAACTCCAGACCTCAAAATATTTCGAGTCCCTCAGAAACTGGGCCTCGCTGATCTCACCGGCAACAAACTGGTCCAAGGCCACCTGGGAAGATCGGGGAAACATCTCCATGCCGATGGCAAGATTTGGATCCCGCTGATACAACTCACGGATAATCCGCAGCTGAAGTTTATGGTCGGCATAGCTGGTATGTGATTCGCCAACATAGATAATTTTCTTATCCAGCAGCGCATCGACCATAGCAGTGAACCCCTGAGCTTTTGGAACCTCAAGCACAACAGGTGTCCTTTCTAATCCATAACCAACGCCACTGGCCGCCTGACATATGCTTTTGGTTATAGCCCGCCCCTGCTCAAAATGGAGATAACAGTACTTGCCGTAATGCTTAAGCTTTGCCATGCCGGATTTGACTTCATCTAGGCTGGATGCCGAAACAAGTACAGCGGGGTTGTCTGGATTTAAGGGATTTTTGCGAACATCAACCACAAATCCCTGCTCCGGATGGGAGGGTTTGGAGAATAAAGACCGTACAGCCGGCGGCGTTATGCCAAAAAAGATAAGCCCATTTTCGGTAAGCTGGGCATCATCAACCTCATTGGCGGCAATCACTTCAGCGCCCTGCCTTTCTACTTCGTCGATTAACGGTTCAAAAATATCATAATCAGAAGGCTTGCCGATAACTGCTATTTTATGGGCAGAACCCTTGAACCAGTCCCAGGTCGGAGTCACCTCTTCATGGCTGAGTTGCCGGGCAAGATCGTAGCCAGAGTCAATAACCAGACTGACCGGATATTCGGCGAGCTTAAACTCCACCTGCTGTTGCTGTTGGGTCAGCAGAATAGTTCTCGACAAAACAGCGTTGGTGGTGGTTAATTCTAGGGGAACATCAAGAAGATAGGGGTTTTGGGCATCATCTTGATAGAGTGTAAAACTGACCACCAGATCACCATCCACCTCATCGACTTTAAAATCTTTAGCCGCTACCTCCGGCAAGCCAACCCGATCAACCCATTGCTGAAAAAACAGGTCCAGGTCCGAGGAATACGGGTCAAAACTCTCGTGAATATCATCCCACGAGGCAGTTTTACCCTTCAGGCGCTGATAGAAGTCTCGGATAGCCGCCTCAAAAGTATCCTGCCCTACCTTTTGAGCCAGCATATGAAAAATCATCGCAACTTTGCCGTAGCCCACAGCATTATGGGCCAGGTGCTCAGGAGTGCGACGACCATCACCTCCAGTAAAATCTTTAACCGCAAGCGCCTTATCACCATGAACATAATGCTGATTTTTCAAGAGCTGATTTTTCCGGTACTCCCGCCCCGCTCCATCCTCCTCAGCATAGGCATGATCGGCAAGATAGGTAGTCAAGCCTTCGCACCAGTTGCCAGACGATTGGTCGACATCAATAGAGTTACCAAACCAGGAATGCAGCACTTCATGTCCCAACGAGGTCTCAACAATAAACGGCAACCGCACCACCATCTGACCCAGCAAGGTCATTGACGGCATGCCATAGCCGGTTGGCAGCCTGTTTTCAACAATGGAAAAACGCTTATACGGATATGGGCCTATCAATTTTTCATAACGGATGATGTAGTCCTGGGCCTTTTGCCTATAGTGCGCTGCCAACTCCCTATCTTCAGCAAAAAAATAGGAAACAACCGCCACTCCATTGCTCGGGATACTTTGTTGTTCAACAATGTACGGCCCTGCCGCAAAGTGCAACCCACGCAGTGGCTGTTCAAAGCTGAAGATAAAGGTTTTCCCGGAGACCGAAATTTCCTGGCTTATGGTATCAGCTTCGGACACCGCCTCAAAGCCAATTGGAACGCTGGCCTGTAAGGAAAACCGGCATTTCCTGTCCGGCAGAGGATGCCAGACACCTGTGAGGGCGATCCCTTCTGTGCTAACCAGGTCTGAGTCTGAGTTTTTAAACGATTTGGAATAGTGGACGATAAGTTTTTGGGCTGCTGAAGAAGGGGCGAGACTTATCCCGTTTGAATCAGACGAAAGTTGCTTCCCGTCCAGCTCAACTGCACCAATATCAAAAGAACTAAAACTAAGGGCTAAAGGCAGATTAGCGGGAATTTCAAGAGTCGCAATGCCCTTAAGCAACTGGGCTTCGATATCAAAAGCAATTGCCAACCTGTATTCCGGCATAAGATCATCTCTCTTTTCCAGAGCGCCAGCGGGGAGAGCAGAGAAAAAAAACAGCAGGCTAAGCGCCAGAGCGCTGCTTAAAGATTTGATTTGATTCTTTCCAGAGAGAAAACGACTGAACTGCTTTTTCTGCACGGTACTCACCTCGTAACCTTTTAGGCATTTTCTTGCCAATAGCAGGAAATAAACCGAAATTTACATTGGAAGGCTGAAAACGTTTCGCTTCAGCCTGCGTCAAATGATGCATCAGAGCTCCGTGGGCAGTCTCCGGGGGCAAAGCCTTCAACTCATAGCCATGCATCAGACTGGCAGCATTAATACCGGCAATCAGGCCCATGGCTGTTGACTCGACATAGCCCTCAACTCCGGAAAGCTGTCCGGCGATAAACAGGCCATTGCTTCCCTTAAAAAGAAGGTGCTCATCCAAAAGTTCAGGGGCACAAATAAAGGTATTGCGATGAATGCTGCCCAGCCGACTGAACTCGGCATTTTTAAGGCCGGGAATTAAGGTGAACACCCGCTTCTGTTCAGCATAGGTGAGTTTTGTTTGAAAGCCCACCATATTCACATGGCTCCCTTCCTGATTCTCAAAACGCAGCTGAACAACCGCATAGGGATCTCTACCTGTCCTGGGATCAGGCAAACCAACCGGTTTCATCGGGCCAAAACGCGGCGTATCATCTCCCCGCTCCACCATAACCTCAATCGGCAGACATCCTTCAAAATAGTTCTTATCCTCAAAAGACTTTAAAGGGACAGTCTGCGCCTCTTTCATGGCTGTAATAAAAACCTCATACTCCTCTCTGTTCATGGGGCAGTTAAGATAATCTCCCGGCCCATCATCGTATCGGGAGGCTTGATAAATAACAGCTTTATCGACAGAGTCCGTTACAATAATCGGAGCGATAGCATCATAAAATGATAACTGTTTTTGACCTGTAAGACGCCCAAGACTTTGGGCCATAGGGTCAGAGGTAAGTGGGCCGGTTGCCAGAATAACCGGATTCTGAGCAGTTACAGTTGACAGGTCGGGAATCTCCACAACCTCCTGCTTGATGACCGTAATCAGAGGATGTGCGGATATAGCCTCGGTAATATATTGAGCAAATTTTGCTCGATCAACCGCCAGGGCCTTACCGGCAGGAACCCGATGCAGCTGAGCCGCCACCATGATCAGCGAATCCAGCTGGCGCATCTCTTCCTTAAGCAGGCCCACTGCCGAACTGCCGTCATCGGAACGAAATGAGTTACTGCATACCAGCTCGGCAAGAAATCCCGTTTCATGGGCCGGAGTGGTTTTTTGCGGACGCATTTCAAATAATCGTACCCTGCAACCAAAAGCGGCGGCCTGCCATGCTGCTTCACAGCCTGCCAAACCGCCGCCAATGACCGTCAGAGACGGGCTATCTACCTGAGGAGTATCTCCTACCATAGATTAAAGGCCCAACTGATCCTTAACTGCCTTAACAACATCATCGCTTGAGGTGCAGGGAACGTTTTTGAACTTTCCTTCCTTCTCATAGTAACCGATCAATGGCGCTGTTTTTTCGGTAAAGGTTTCGAGACGATGGGTAATTGCCTCTTCGGTCTCATCGGCACGCTGAATAACCGCACTGCCGCATTTATCACAGATACCTTCTTTTTTAGGTGGATTGCTCTTCACATTGTAGATTGCCTGACAATCACCATTTTCACAGGTTCTTCGGGTACAGAGACGGTCAAGAATTACATCCCGAGGCACATCAATATTGATTACCATATCAAGATCGATATTAATTCGTTTCATCAAGGCCTTGAGCTCTTCAGCCTGGGGAATTGTGCGCGGAAAGCCGTCAAGCAGAAAACCTTTGGCACAATCATCCTCCTGCAGACGTTTCTCCATCATCCCCATGATCACTGAATCTGGAACCAGATCCCCGGCATCCATAAACTCTTTGGCTTTTTTGCCAAGATCTGAACCCGCTCGAACTTCGGCGCGCAAAATATCACCTGTGGAAATTTGCACAGAGCCATCGAGCGCTGTTAACAGTTTAGCCACAGTACCTTTACCAGCGCCAGGAGCGCCTAATAACATTACTTTCATGAAATTCTCCTTGAAAAAAAAATTAATAACTATTTCGTTGTATTTTACTGATCCGGGGCCTGAAAGAGTTGAACCACTCTGAACAAGACGCACTCTGCCGTCATACGCCAAGGCTAACCGGTGAACTGGACAATATACACAATTAAACTTGTCTTCGGTAGGGGAAAATTTAATTTATATGTTCATCCAGCCAGGCATAGAGTTTCCGTGAATCTTTATGCTCGGGATCACAGTCAATCGCCTTATTGACAAACTTTTCAGCTGTTTTGAAACCTTCGAGTTTTTCCGGCCCGGAGGCTCCACGACTCCGCTCTGTATAGGTTACCGCCAAATTAAAGTAATAGACCGCCATATCTTCTTTCAGATATTTTTTTACTGAGCCATGATCACCTGTGTTTGCAGAGGCCAGCCCCAGATTAATATTGCGCTCCGGGTTATCAGGGGAAAGTTCGGAAACTGTTTCAAGCACCTGTTTTTCCTCTGCATAGTTCTTTTCTCGGTGATGAACTAGTGCCAATAAGTCATAGGCCTTGACGTGCCCTTCCCGCAATTCAATACAGCGAGTCAGCTCCTCCTTGGCCTTCGTATAGCTGCCCCGCCGCTCATAAACAATTCCTGCAAAATAATATGGTTCCGGCTCCGAAGTAATGAGTTTTGATGGTCGTCCCCCGTCACCATAATAAACGGCAGATCCCAGAATTCATCTGAACACCTGATCTTTCTTCTTCATTATTCACCTGCACCGGAAATTTTTCGTACCCAATTCATTGTCGCACTCCAGAACAATAATGAAAAGTTTTTTTGCTACATTGGCTGCCCGCATTGACATGAATTCCCTTTGGGTATACTTTGGGGCTCTACTTAAAACCCATAAGGAATTATCAATGAATGCGAATATTCTTATTATCGGTGGTGTTGCCGCTGGCCCCAAAACCGCCTGCCGACTAAAACGCCTTAACCCTCAAGCCCAGATCACCATTGTTGACCAGGACAACTTAATTTCTTACGGCGGTTGCGGCATTCCCTATTATGTCTCAGGCGATGTCTCCGACGAAAAAGAGCTTCGTTCAACCAGTTTTCATGCTGTTCGCGATGCTGGCTTTTTTAATGACGCCAAGGGGGTAAACGTTCTAACCAGAACACGGGCAGACGCCATTGACCGAAAAAACAAGACCGTAACCATCACCAACCTTGACACGCATGCACAAAGCCAACTTACCTACGACAAACTGGTGCTGACAACAGGCTGCACCCCAAACCGGCCACCCATTCCCGGCATGGATCTGCCAGGCGTTTTTACTATCAGTGATATGCACAAGGCCATCGCCATTAAAGACCAACTGGCCAAGGGTAAAGTTGGTCGGGCTGTTGTTATTGGCGGCGGTCCAATTGGCATTGAAATGGCGGAATCCTTCGGTGACCTTTGGGGGGTTGAAACAACTATTATTGAACTGATGCCCCAGATACTGTCTCGAATAGTTGATCCAATTTTCTCCAAAATGCTCACCCATCACTTGGAATCAAATGGCATTACTGTTTTCACCAATGAAATGGTGCAAGCCATAGAGCAAGATGGTGAAGCCTATAAGGTCATTACCAACAAACAGGAGATCACAACCGATATCGTAATCATGGCCGTTGGAGTTCATCCACGCAGCGAGCTCGCACGGGATGCCGGTCTTCTAGTTGCCCAAAACGGCGGTATCGTCGTCAACAAACGCCTACAGACCTCCGACCCGGATATCTATTCAGCTGGCGACTGTATCGAAGTTACCAACCTTGTTTCCGGCAAAAAGGGCCTTGCGCCCTTTGGTTCACTGGCAAACCGCCAGGGGCGAATCGTTGCCGACAACCTGGCCGGTATACCCAGCACCTTCGACGGTGTCCTTAACTCGTTTGTAATGAAAGCCTTTGATGTTTCCATTGGTGCTACAGGACTCAGCCTTGAGTCTGCACTGGCGGAAGGTTTCAATGCGGGCTGTGCCATTACCGCCCAATCCGATCGGGCTCATTTCTTTCCCACCCAGGCCATTATTCCTCTGCAAATGGTTTTTGACAAAACCACCAGGCGTGTTCTTGGTTTCCAGGGCTTTGGCCCAATGGGCGACTCGGTTCTGGCCCGCCTGGATGCCGCAGCCGCCCTAATTGCCAAAGGAGCAACCGTTGAAGATTTCATTAATCTGGAAATGGCCTACGCCCCACCCTTTGCCACAGCTCTTGATGCCCTAAACGCTACCGCTAATGTCGCCGAAAATGTCATTGCCGGAAGACTGCGAACCGTATCAATTGATAATTTCCTTGACTGGATGGGTAAGCCTCAAACACAGCCTGACTGGATAGCCCTTGACATTCGACATCCGAATGAGTCCGGCCTCTTTAAGGAGGCATATCCTGATCGCTGGTTGCCCATTCCTTATGTTGAAATCCGGAGCCGAGCCTCAGAGATCCCTGTCGATAAAACGCTGATCATTATTTGTGATGCCGGCACACGCTCCTACGAGATCCAACGCTACCTTGACAGCATTGACAATAAAAACTCTCTGGTTCTGGGCGGAGGATTTAACCTGATGCGCCGCATCAAGATAGATTGGTGGCCAGGCCGATAAAAACCAGGGAAGGGAAGATTAAGGAGAACGAAATGGAAATTACTATACTATGCCCCTATCTCTTTTCACAGTTCTGACCAAAACAGCACGTACCTTTCTGCTGCTGCTCAGCGTCACACTTTCCGCTGACTATGCCTTTGCTCTTGAGGGAACCCTTAACCCCAACACGGCATCATCCAAAGAACTGGAACAGCTGCCATTTATCGGGAAGGCTAAAGCCAAGGCACTCGTCAAGTGCCGTACTCAAAATAAACAGTTTTCTTCACTAGACGAAATCCAGCAATGCCCAGAAATTGGTCAAAGCACCTTCGAAGCAATTAGGCCCTATCTCAGCCTTACCGGTTCAACAACACTCAACAAAAAAGAGCCTCCAGACGCTACTCCTGCCCCGGAAGCCGCCTACCGGTTTGTGCCGCGCATCAATACCAGGCCTGGCGAAATCAAAATCCTGGCCGACTCGACATATTACGACACCCTTTTAAATTTTATCAACTATGCTGAAGATCGAATCACCATCACCATCTTCGTCTTCAAAACAACGTCTTCGCCAAAGAACAGACCCTCTTTAGTTATTCAGGCCCTGACCCAGGCTAAAAAGAGAGGGGTTGCTATTACTGTACTCCTTGAACGCTCCGACTATGATGACAACCTCAACAAGGAAAATGAAAACACCGCCAAACTTCTCCGTAAAAAAGGCATAAAAGTCCGCTTTGACAGCCCCAAGGCAACGACCCACAGCAAGATTGTCGTCATTGATAATCGATTCTGCTTTGTCGGAAGTCACAACTTCACGCACTCGGCCTTGGCATATAACAATGAGCTATCACTGCTTGTTGACAGCACCTTACTTGCCCAAGAGTTGCAGCGATACATGCAGGCCATCAAGTAACCGCCTCCCAACTGGTTTACCGCCTCAAACAATACGATAACTCCCTGATACAATAGCAAAAAAAACCAAATTTCCGGAAATAGACAAGCGGTCTTCCGGTTTTTCGGAATACAGTACAACTACTCAGTACATAGATACCGCAACAAACTACCAGCCCCTACCACAAGACATCATATCACACTGAAATAACTCTCATTATTAAATTAAATTTAAAACTGGCATGAGAATAGCTTATAGAATCAGGAAAACTTATCAAATAACAGATTAAAAAATATGGAGATATGAATTATGAAAAAAACAGTTTTGATATCTTTGGCACTGGGAACATTGCTTTTTGGCTCTTCTGCTTATGCAAGCAGTATCTACGGCACAAATATCACAATTTTTGATGGTGAAGGTACAGCTTCAGAAGACAATGAAGTTGAGCCAGGAATGGATCCAAATCAAATTTGGGATCTAGAAGGTGTTTTCCTTAAAGGGAACGTCCTTTCCCTAATAGGCGGTTTTGACTTTAGAAATGGAGTCTCTGGCTATACTTCAGGATCTAAAGACTTCACTTCAGGTGACATCTTTATAAGCACTGACGCAGTTTACGGTCAAACAGCAGTACCCACAGGCCTTTCAAATGGTCAAAACAATGTCAATAATGCATTTGGGTATGAATATGCGCTAGACATCGATTGGAGCACACTCGTGTTTTCCGTTGTTAAACTCGATCCGACGGACACGACCACCACTGTATATTATGCACTAAATCAAGACTCCATGCCTTCTTCAAACCCCTGGAAATACGTTTCGGGGGGAACTACTGTTGCCGGTGGCACAGGTACATGGGCGGGCTCAACTGGCAGTTCAAACGGCCTAATGACCACCGCGCAAGTGGCTGACGCCGAAGTTCTTAACTGGGGAAGTCAGGCGTTCACAAACCACTATGCTGTTTCATTTGACCTGAGTAGTTTTTTCTCAGTAGCAGGATTAAATGGCAGTGATTTTTACACCCACTTCACCATGGGGTGTGGCAATGACAACTTAATGGGCCAGGGTACCGCCCCTGTTCCAGAGCCAGCCACCATGTTCCTGTTCGGTACCGGCTTAGCCGGTCTGGCTGGAATTAGCAGACGTAGAAAAAAACAAGCATAACACAATTTTCTCCTTCGTTGTATCCCCAAACCAAAAAGGCGGCCCATAACGGGTCGCCTTTTTTCATTTTAGCTCCCAATTCCAGTCGCACTCTCTCCACCGACGAACCCTTTCAGCCTCCAGGAGAACTGGCCACCGTCATCTGAACTATTTCCCTTTGACCGAAGAACTTTTTTCCACGAATTCCATAGAAGTTTTTGCCCATGAATCCCGAACTAGTAATTCTCCTCTTGTCTTAGAACATCACATATTGCATAATTTATTAAAAGCAGCATCAAATACACACCTGTTGCCGAAAGTGCGTACGTCGATTCTTACCGAAAGCAACCCATTTATTTAAAGGAGCAAGTTGATGAATTGTTGGGAGTTCAAAAAATGTGGTCGTGAAAAAAATGGCAAAAACTCGTTAGAACTGGGCGTATGTCCAGCATATCCGGATAATGGAAGAAAGTGTGCGAGAGTTGCCGGCACTTTATGTGGTGGGGAAGTTCAAGGGTCTTTTGCACTCAAGCTTACGAGTTGTGGGGTATGTGATTATTATCACAGCCCACATTATCAAAAATATGCGGCCTTGAAAAAAAAGTAGGAAAAAAGCCCGACTCGGACGCTCCTGCAAAAGGGGCAGCAGATTGAGTATGAGCTAGCCGGAGATGAGACAGAGGTGGCAATCATTCATGGTTTTTCACCTTTCCTCCAGATCGGCCAGCAGAGTATGGAAAGTAGTCGCCGGGCAAATAGTTGTGTCCGTGCGCCGCTGACGTTGATCGCCGCCGTATACCAGGCCGCGCCCCAACGGCGCTCCAATAACCCCGGAAAAATGGTCAAGCCCTCTAAAGTAGTCCCGGTTAATCGTCATGCCAGACTTGATTTCGATGGGATACAGGTCCGGACCGACGGTGAACAGCAGATCAACCTCGTTGCCGTTACTATCCCGGTAAAAATGGAGATTACTCCGTCTCCCCCGGTGCAAGCGATATTTCAGGGCCTCAATGACCACCATGTTCTCAAACAAATTGCCCCGCAAGGGATCGCGGCTGACATGCAGGATGTTTTCCAGACCAAGCAGATGAGCGGCCAGACCCACATCATAAAAATAGAGTTTAGACGATTTGATCAGCCTTTTGGAGATATTGGCGGCATAGGGCTGCAGCCGATAGACAATATAGCTTGCCTCAAGCAAGGTCAGCCAGTTCCTGGCAGTCTGGTGTGAAACTCCGGTGTCTGAGGCCAGGTTGTTGAAATTCAGAAGCTGCCCGACCCGCCCGGCGCACAAGGTGACAAAACGCTGGAACAGGCCAAGATCCTTGATATTGATCAGCTGCCGGATATCTCTTTCCACATAGGTCTCGAGATATCCGGCCAGGGCCTGGGAGGGTTCAAGCCCCTCCTTCCAGACCCTGGGATAAAAGCCGGTCAGCAGCAGTTGATCAACCGTGAAATCGTTTGGCAGCCGACCCAGCTCTTCAAGACTAAACGGCAGCAGCTTGATAATGGCCGTGCGACCGGCCAGAGACTGGTTGATGGCGTTTGAGACCTCGAACTGCTGGCTGCCGGTCAGGATAAATAGGCCATGACGTTCATCTTCGTCAACCAGAGTCTGGATATACGAAAGAAGTTCCGGGGTCTGCTGGATCTCATCAAGGATTGCGCCGTCCGGCATCCCGGCCAGAAAACCGCGGGGGTCTTCCCTAGCGAACTGCCGACTGTCAAGGTTTTCCAGGCTGACATACTTTTTATCGGCAAAAACCTTGCGGCACAAGGTCGTCTTACCGCTTTGCCGAGGCCCGGTAATCGTCACCACCGGATACTGCCCGGCAAACCGCAGGAGATACCTTTCCGCTGTGCGAGTGATCAGTTCCATATCTCAACCGTACGATAAATCTATGCATATTTCAACTTCAATTTTAAATTTGCATAAGAACACGAGCAGTGATCTTGATTGTATCCAGTCACGCAACTTAGCTCAATTCCCAAATATGGCCTCTTTTCATATAGCCATGTTGTTTTTTTGACGGCTCCTAAAGTTCGTAAAGCTCTTCATCCTTCAGGGGGCGTTTTTGGCGGCCAGCCTTTGATACTTTTTGGGCAAGCATCCCGGAGATATCATCACCATCAAAAAGGTTGCCCATCTCCTTTTCTATTTTCTCCGGATCATCTCCAGCTTCCAGACGACATAAGGCCTCTTCCATACTGTCCCCGAGTGACAGACCGGTCTTCTCAGAAAACCGCCGCATGATTCTGGCCATCTGCTTGGGATCATCCTCGTTGATGTTCTCCGCTTCACTGGCTAACTCTCCCATAACCCGTTCCATCTGGCTTTCGTCAATATCAGGCAAACCATTCTCACCTGGCTCCTTGGCCTTGCCAATGGTTCTAAACATTGAAACCTGACGCTGGAGCGCCTTGCTGCATTTAGGGCATTGAGGCGTTTTTTCGGTATTCACTCGACTTGAGAAAAAGTTAAAAATTGTGTTACAAGCATCGCAGTAAAATTCATAAATCGGCATAAGTAACTCCACTATTATTGTTTGCTAATATCTATGACTAAAGCACTTCCAAGCAATCTACTCAACATATAGTTGATCTGCAAATATCATTTTCAGCGCCCTACTAATGATAGTTCACAGCAAAGTCAATCAAGTGGGCACCTTCCATCTATCGAGATACAAAGTACCATTCGGGGCAGAAAATGGTTTTACTGCTTGACTTCATCTAAGCAGCTGAAATACCATTTACTATGATAATCAAATCAGTACACCAATCATCCAACTCACAAACAAGAGGATACGCTTTGGAATCAGCCCACCGAACAATCGACGTTGTCTCAAGTATACTTTGCGAAGCAGTTAAAAACGTACTGAGTACCAGCACAAAAAAGAACATTGATTACTCATCAACAATTCAGAAAATCCAAAAAGTCATGATGCAACCTGATATTGGCTGCTTTCTACAGTTCAGTGGAGATTACAACGGGCTGTTAGTTGTTAATTTTTCAGGCGATGCCGCTGTTTCAATCTACCGCAACTACATGCTTACAATGGGAATGCCAGAAGAAGATCTTGCCAAAGATTTCACCTCCAACGAGGTAATTGACAGTATTGGCGAAATTATCAATCAGATCATGGGTGAATTCATGCGCATGATCGCCGACAAATATCAACTTATTGCCGTATGCGGACAACCAAAGGTCCTTGCCCTCAACAACGCCATAACCCTGACCATTGACTCCGACCACAGAGATAACCGTCGCATGGCCTTTAATATTGAGCAGGAACGCTTCCAACTTGAACTCGCCTTGGAACAGACAGAGTTTATCTCTATTAAAGAGATCAAAGCTGTGTAAAGGTCACAGCTTACGTCTTTTTTCGGCGCACAATACGAACCTTTTTCTTCCCTCCGGAACCAGCGCCACTGCTAACACCGGCGCTGCCGGCTTTTCTTCGCACCCTGACTATTCGCTTTTTGGGTTTTGGCTCCTCACCAATCACAGCCTCTTCTCCGCCCAGAGGCTGTGAATAGTCACACCCGGCCTTCGGACAGCGCAGCGCAATCTTGCCACTGCTCGATTTTTTCTCAACAAGATACTGCGAGTCGCAAAGATTACAGCTCACGTAATGCGGTTTAGCCCAGGACATAAACTCACAGTCACTATCCTGGCAGACATAAAACGATTTGCCGGAAGGTGTCCGCTTGGCAACAAGCGCCCCTTCTCTGCAAATCGGGCAATAGATGGTTTGAGCGTTTTTATCAAAGGCTTCAGTATGACGGCAGGCCGGGAAACCGGAGCATGACCAGAACTGCCCGAAACGATCCTCCTTCAGAAGCATCGCCTTCCCACACACCTGGCAGATCTGCGTTAAATCAGTCGCTATTATTTTTTCATTCGGCGGCCCCGGAACCGACGCTGCAACTTCAGCGTCAGGATCCACAGTGCCAGCGTCTGTGTCTGTTTCATGCAGGGCAGCTTCAAAGGCTTTTTCTAGCTCTTCAGGCCACTCATCTCCACTATCAGCTAGAAACGATGGCTCTTCCATTGCCTCCGCCATAACCTCCTCAGTCAGTTTCTCTGTTACATCTTCAGCAGAGGACGCCTGCTGGTCATCCATTACAACGGCTTCCTCCTCAGGGCTATCCAGAACCTCTGGCTCAGCCGGCTGCCCCTCTATGAGTTCAGAAACCCGATCCTCCGCTGCAACCTGATCTGCTTTGACAGGCGCAGCACTTGGAGTTTCAACCTTAGCGACAAGTTGCTCCTCGTGGTTTTCTGTTGATCCGACAGTATCGCTAATCGGAACCACTTCTTCCTGAGCAGTTGGTTCGACCTGCTCCTCACTGACCTGTTTAATAATTGTACTGGAACGCCTCAATCTGGGTTTAAGCGTAGTCGGCAGCTTAGCCTTAATCAATACTCTCCCCTGGAGAGTGAGCGCCTGGTCAAACTGTTTCAGAGCAAACTCCAATCCCTTCCGGCCCGTGCTCGCCTCAACTATAGTCTGCTCAATATAGGCCGACAGATTGATCCCCTGCATGTATGGGAAGGCCTTACTTAAAATTGAGGTTACTTTTTTTATGTTTTCACCAACTTTCAAGTATCCCTCTTTGGTAATAACAATATACCCGGCATCAGCCAGCCCCTGAATCAGTAAAATATTGGCAGGATCTGCGATAATTGAAAAGTCGGCGAGGTCAGCAAACAGCGTATCAATGGTATAATGCTCAGCGGGCACCCCTCCTTTTTGGTCCGCAATCAGTTTTATGCGATTTAGAACCTGCTCTTCCTTAATCCCTGCAAACGGACTCTCCGCCAACAATAAGCTCTTATCATAGCGTCCCTGATAGACTGCAAGAAAACCTTTTTCCGACACAGAGCTGAACTGTGTCGAGAAAAATGCCTCTGGCCCTGCACTTATTTCAATATTCAGTCTTTCGCCCACGGCTGCCTTCATCTGACTGGCCAGGGCGCGACAACGTATCAACTCGTAGATAGTAGCCTCGCTCTCACTTAACCCTGCAATTGCCTCGGCAGTCAAATGAGGCATCAAGGGAAATATCATACCCGTTACCGGCTCAACCACCCCATCACCAAGGGCATCGGGGCCAGACAGCAAAACGACCTCATCTTTAAGTTTCTTCAACCAGCCGCTGGCATCAGCATTTTCCAGTGTCGAAAATGACGAAATTACACCCGTAGTTTTTCCGCCACAGGAAACACCATGAAACAGTTTCCGCAAACATCCCAATGTATCTTTTGGGCTCGCTTCATAAAGCACCAAGGCATCGTGAAGAAGTTCTGTCAGCATGTAGGGAGATGGAGGCTGTATAACCAATGGTGAGCGTTTGATTGTATCAACTACAAATGGATCATCGTCAATAAGATCATTGATCCATAAAGCCTGTTTTTCCTCCGCAAAAAATCCGTCAGTGGTCATATCGTAGGCCTCTTCCAGCCGTGCCTGAAAAAATCGCCCATTTAAGCTCAACTCGGCCTTTACCTGCCATTTGAGCGATGGCCTGAAGGTCTGGATCTCAGCTTCCCGATCGGCAAGAAGAAACATCGGGGTTAAACTATTGTATTGAAGAGTAAAATTACCAGGACCCCGATTTGTTCCAACCAGTCGAACCAGATGTTTGGCCAGGAAAGCCTCGAACAAGTTACGTGTATAAAAGTTAAGCCCACATTGCTCATCAACAACGCTGACAAAGTCAAGCGCTCTTTTAACATCTTCTTCGCTAAGGCCCGAAAGCGTCAAACGCTTAACAGTATTTTTCCCTTTACTAATCTGATTTACATAGGAGCTGAGTATCCACCCCAAATACTCGCTGCGAGGATCAGCATCCAGGGCGATCAGTATATTCTTTTCCTGGTACTCCGCAAGTTTGGCCACTACCTCCTGAGCACCGTTTGCCACAGAAAAAGAAAAGTCAACACCGCCCAGACCGGAACCATTGCCTTTATGCCTTGGCTGAGCGACAGGAGTCATGGAAACATAGACTTCGGCCTCGCCGGAATAATAGCCGTCAAAAAATAATTTCTTGGCTGGAGAGTCAACTATAATGAGTGTATCTGCCATGCTACCCCCTGTTGTATCAAATGAACCTTGTATGTTGGTCTGTTTTAACCCATCAAAATCAGATGGAGCAAAGCTGCTTCCCTAACCGGAAAAATTTACTCAGACATAAAGTATATAACGGTTGGAGATTCAAGTGCTTCAGATACTGGAGAACAGGCACAGGAACAGACCATGTTAGACTTAACAGACAACTATATTTTATATTATTAATGAAAGATATTATTTATTATTAATCTTTATAACTGGTTATTGGTCTTTCAAGTTGGTGTTACTGTCCTAATGGTTTTATAAAAACTGT
>JADGBM010000074.1 GCA_015231515.1 Desulfobulbaceae bacterium | reverse complement strand
CTTTATACCACGATGGCAGGGCCACTGCAAGAAGTTGGTTGAACTCTTTTTAATTATCTGAAAATGTCTTCAGCGCGCCTTAGATATTCATGGCATAAGGGGAAAGGCAGTAACGAGATAAACACTCATTAATTCGGGAGGGAGAAATAGGTTTTCTGATAATTTCTTGGACGCACTCTTTTTTAGCCAGGCTGGTTAGTTGGGTAATTGATTGAATCGCCGTTTGCACGACAATGTTACAGCGAGTAGATATATTTTTCTTCTCAAGGATTTTTGCGGTGTAATTATGGCCCATGGTCGCTTGTTTACCGGGACGCTCTGCCCCTTCAGATGCTGAGGAAATAGTGCCGGCGGTCGTACCAGAAATATGATGAATTTTGCTTAGTAAATTTTCAAGACTGAGGGTGTGCGGCTGGTTATGAATACTCATGTTAAGTGAAGCATTGATATAGTCAATGGTTTCGGTAAAACAGTTGATGTCAATTTGAGAAAGGCTGATTCGATGAGTGCTGACCAAGTCAAACAAGGACTCAATTTGATGTGCAATGGTGGCTATGTCTGTTAAGGAAAATAGGCTTGCCAGGCTTTTGATCTCATGCCAGTAGAGATAGTGCTGGTGAAAAAGGGAGTTGTCGGCGGTGCCGGACTGAAGCTTTGATAGTGAAGAAGAGATGTTTTCGAATAACTTGCTTGTTTCTTTTTGAAATTCAAGAGCGTGTGATGATTCCATAGTAAGTATCCTGCTGCTGATTAATTGAAAAGTAAGTTAGTCAAAGGTATTGCTGAGCTTATGGATTGCAAACCTCTTCATGGTGAACTGCATAATTTTTATTGGGCATTTTATCTGTTGTGTTGGTGGTTAGTAGAGCCTCTTGCAAAATGAGATAATGTTGCTTTATGAATTTCCCTATAGTCGTCTTTCCCGCATGTAGTCAGCGGGAAACCAGGTGTTTTTCTGGATCCCCGATAAAAACACTCGGGGATGACGGTCTTTTTGCAAGAAGCTTAGTTGAGTGTCGTTTACTCAATCAGGTTGGTCTTATATACAACTCTACACTTAAAAAATAAATATTTGTACATTTTCGTTTAAAATCTGTGGCAAGATATTTCGGTAAAACTGTCTGAAAAGATGAATGGTTAATGAAAATGCAATGAGTTGTTTTATTCTTGACAACGATGGTCGATAAGAGGGAGTATAAGTAAAACTGATAAATGTTAAATGCGAAACAGCCGCAAGTAACCAAATTTAAAATCAGAGGGGGTAACTCTTTGTGGCAGGGGGCCATGGAGCTATTATGAACCTAAGTGGGGGGGGTGGATTTATGCGTTGGAAAAGCGCTATTCTCGCAGGCTGTGCGACATTTTTTGCGGTATCGGTTTGTTGGGCATCGGAAAACAACTCTGAGTCGATATCAAATACGGTAGCTCTTCAATTCTCAGTTGCAGCAGATCAGGAAGTCCAGAAAGTGCGTCCCTTGCTTAATAAAATAAAGCCGGCAGCCGGAAATTCGAGCAACAAGGGTACGCATGAGAGAAAGCCTTATTGGAAGCAGACTGTTAATCGTAAACGCCACAATTCGTTACAAGAGTAATCTTGGAAGTGACGACTGTTAAGCTTATTATCAGAGGGTTAGATCATCCCGCACGGAAGTTCGAGGGCCACCGTGACCAGCTGAACGCCAGTCTCTAATTGGAGCAATAGTCAGCAACTCTTTTTGTCTGTCAAGCTGTGTGAGTTTATCATGAATTGCCTGCCAGATACATGGCACATCGGCATGTATCTCACAACGGCCACCAACTGAACCACCGCAGGGACCATTCATTAAGCTCTTTGCACAACGGGCGACCGGGCAAAGACCACCAGTATGGTGTAAAACGCAGTTTCCGCAACCGGCACACTGCTCACTCCAAACCCCCTGGTCAACAGAACCGCCCATAAAGGTAGTATTGACGCCAGGGTAGACTTTTGCAAAAGGGCGTAGGTTTGCCACGAAGTTGACACCCACACCGCAGGCCATTGAAACTATAGCGTCATATTGACCATCCCACTCGTCCATTGCATCAATATATTCCTTGTCACACTGCCTAACGAGTGTTGCGCAGATGGTATTGATCTCTTTCCCTTCTTTTTTACACCCCAAACGAAGAAGCGAAGCCAGAATTTCAACCTCTCGTTCACCTCCGGCAGAGCAAACAGAAACACAGCCCCGGCAGCCTAAAACCAAGACGCGTTTAAACTCTTTAACCATCTCTACAATTTCAGCAACCGGCTTACGTTTAGCAACGATCATTTGCCACCTCCATTAAACGGACTAGGGCCGAGCTTCTTGATTTGAGCATCCATCTGTATTGCCGCTTTGATAAATTCCGGATGAAGCCCGCGCTCAAGGTGAAACATTTCAATTCGATCCGGTTCTACGTTAAGTTCATTTAAAGCACTTTTAACCGCAAGAACCTTTTTAGCCGCCCTTTGACTTCCCATGACATTGTGGCAGGAATCCTTTGGGCAGCCGACGACATATACCCCATCCGCTCCATCCTCAAAGGCCTGCAATAAGGTGCTGACCTGAAGTTTTCCTGAACAGGGAAGTCTGTTAATGGTAATATTCGCTGGAAAGCCGTCTTCCAGGAGTCCTCCGCCATTTTCAGAACAAGATTGCTGAGAGGTGTAATGGCAGCAATATGCTTGAATATTAGGGTTGAAGCTCATTTAATTCACCTAGCCTGTCTGTATTTCAACTATTTGCTGATTCCGCAGGCGGCCAGCAGTTTTTCATCTTCAGCTACATTTAACTTAATAGCCTGAGCAGGGCACTCACTTACACAAATTCCACAGGCTCTACACTCATCTTCTTTGATAAATGCAACGCCTTTGGCATCAATTTTAGGCACGCTCCAGGGGCATACACGTACACATGTCAGGCATGATACGCACTGATCACGCTCTACCCAGGCGACTTTACCTTTATCCAGTAACTCCTGTTTGCTTACATAGCCCTCAGTTATGGCAATTTTACGAAGGGCGGTCATGATGTCTGCAAAACCAACATTTTGGGGACAAACAAAGATACACGATCTACATTTAGAGCAGTACCAGAGGAGATCCGAGGATAATACCCGATCCTTCAGTCCCATACGAATCATATGTATTATTTTTCGAGGGTCGAAATCAGGGATTGCCTGACTGACTGGGCAGGCTCCGCTGCATGCCCCGCACGAAAAACAGCGGTTGAGCCATTCGCCTCCTGGCAGACTAGTGACTTCATGGCTGAACTGTGAGTTGATTTCTTTGTTGGTAACTCCCATAGGAATCTCTCTTTAGTTGTTTAAATAAGTACCCTGAACTCACCCTTGCCGAGCAACTCGTGCAGGTGAAGTATGCCAATTAGGGTGTTGTCATGATTAACAACAGGCAGAACGGTAACTTCATGGTGTTGCATAATGCTTAAAGCGTCAGCGGCAAGCAGATCATGCTGAATGTTCTTTGGAGTTGGAGTCATGATTTGCGTTACGTTATGAGTCAAAATGTCAGGGGATTTAACCACAAGTCGCCGGATATCGCCATCGGTAAGAATACCTAATATTTTATTTTTTGACGAAAGAATTAAGACGGCCCCGATGTTTTTATCGTTAAGCACTATAAGTGCTTCCCGAACTGAGGCGTGCTCTGAAACAGAAGGGATTTGGTCACCTGTCTGCATCACCTCTGAGACTATTGTTTTGAGGCGCTCACCTAAACTGCCACCTGGGTGGTTTCGGCGGAAATCGCTTTCTTTAAATTTTTTCATGTTGAGCAGTACAACAGCCAGGGCGTCGCCCATCGCCAGAGTAGCTGTTGTGCTGGCTGTTGGTGCTAGACCGAGTGGGCAGGCCTCTCTCGGAACACCAATGTTAAGTATTGCATCGGCAAACCGTGCCATTGTCGATGTCGTATTGCCCGTCATGACAATGAGTTTATTGCCGCGCGTTTTTAATGTCGGAAGCAGCATATTCAGCTCAACGGTTTCACCACTGTTTGAAATAGCTAAAATGACGTCGTTGGCATCGACAATTCCTAAATCGCCATGCATAGCCTCAACTGGGTGCAGAAAAAAAGATGATGTTCCGGTACTGTTTAAGGTGGCAGCAATTTTTTGACAAATAATACCTGATTTTCCAATGCCGGTAAGGATTACGCGACTTGGACAGGCCATAATCAGCTCAATTGCCTTGGGGAAGTTATGATCAAGCTTGTCAATAAGTGACAAGATCCCTTCAGCTTCTATTTTTAAAACTTCTTTGGCCTGGGAAATATTCATCAGTACGTTAGCTACTTGGGCGAAGTGGTACGAGCCATTTGCAGTTGATTACACAAAGGGGCTGCGAAGCCGGGTTTATTTTTGACCTAGAGTGAGCTTATGAAATTTTCGATCAGGCTCAACAGGGTAATCGTTATTAAAACAGGCGAGACAGAAGTTCTCCTTAGGCATGCCGGTTGCCCTTACTAAGCCTTCCAGCGACAGGTATTGTAAGGAGTCCAATTTGAGCGACTTTCTTATTTCGTCTAAAGATTTTTCTGCTGCGATAAGTTGATCTCCAGAGGGAAAATCAATGCCGTAGAAGCAAGGAAATTTGGTGGGTGGACAGCTTATCACCATGTGAACTTCTTTGGCGCCGGCATTTCTCAAAGATTTGACTCGGCTTCTGCCTGTGGTGCCACGGATAATTGAATCTTCCATGATGAGCACTTTTTTGCCTTCTAAAAAGGAGCGGACAGGATTGAGTTTGACACGAACAGCAAATTCACGCATCGATTGAGTGGGTTGGATAAATGTTCTGCCGATGTAATGGTTTCGAATAACGCCCATTTCCAAGGGAATTCCTGCTGCCTGGGAGTAGCCGATAGCGGCGTAATTTCCAGAGTCGGGGAAAGGCATAACGAAGTCTGCCTCTATGTTTGTTTCTTCTGCTAAAATTGCTCCCATGCGCTTTCGACATGAGTACACATTGATTCCAAAGATGTCGCTGTCGGGACGGGCGAAATAAACATGCTCGAAGATGCAGAAGCGGGGAGAATGCTTGGGCGGGGATGAGATAGTTCTTAATCCTTCCCGGTCGATGATTAAAATTTCACCAGGCTCAACATCCCGTACGTATTTTGCTTCAACCAGATCAAGCGCGCAGGTTTCAGAGGCGATGATGTAGCTGCCGTTATTGAGTTTACCAATGCATAAAGGTCGGAACCCATGCGCGTCACGGACGGCTATCAGTTTGTCCCTGGTCATTAAGAGCAGAGAAAAAGCCCCTTTGATTTTGTTGAAAGTTTCAATGATGGAATCTTCCAACCCAAGGCATGAATTATGGGCTAAAAGATGAACAACGACCTCACTGTCCATTGTTGATTGAAAAATAGCACCTTTTGCTTCAAGCTCTTCACGGAGTTCGCGTATGTTGACCAGATTTCCGTTATGGGCAACAGAAAGGCTTACGCCTTGATGCGATGCGGTGAAGGGCTGTGCGTTTACGGCGCAAGAGGCACCTGTAGTTGAGTAGCGCACATGGCCCATGGCAATATGGCCTTGAAGAGTTTGCAGTTTTTCCTCGGTGAAGACATCTGCAACAAGGCCCATGGCCTTATGTTCTGCAATTGAGTGACCGTCTGAGGCGACAATGCCGGCACTTTCTTGACCCCGATGCTGTAAGGCATAAAGACCAAAATAAGTGAGCTTTGCGGCGTCTTGATGTCCAAATATTCCGCATACGCCACACTCTTCCTTGGGGCGACTATCTTGGGGCTCTGGCTGCATAGTACTTTCCTTCATAATCACGAAGCATTTCGCGTTACTTCTCTTGAAAAAAGGAGCAATGATACCCTTTTTTTTGTTGATGGGAAATAAATTTTTTAAGCGGTCAGCCCTTAGATATATTGTCGCTATCGATAAAGAAATTCAGCCAGGACGATGTATTGTTTTTTGACCAGTCCCTGGGCTGCTGAAAGTGGGCTCGTAATTGCTCTGTGAGGTTATGGGCTTTTAAACGCTCATAAACAAGCACATAGAAGCAGCGTTTTCTGTTGGGATAAACCTCGCACCAGCCGTCTCTGCTGCCTCCGCACGGACCATTCAGCAAGTATTTGGCACAACCGGACTGAGGGCATAAAAAAGCAAATTCAGCTATGCGGCAGTCTCCGCAGTTTTTGCAGCCGAACAGCAGTATCTTACTGAAATGCTCAATTTGCATTAACAGGTTGTCATACCCTTTATCATTAAGAGCCAGGCATATCTTTTTCGCCAGATTATATCCCGAACCCTTTGGCTCAAAAAAACAGTCGTGGACAACTTTTGACATGCCATAGCCGAGCGACACATGTTGTTTTCCTTTCCAGGGCATTTTTTTCGGGGTTGTCGTGTTCAGCCCGGTTGAATTATCTTTTTCATAGTAATAGGCTCCTGATGCCGGCCAATATGATAACTCGGGAACAAGGTCCTGCCATGAATCAGTGAAGGTTTCAGCATGGGATATAACGTAATCAATGTCCTTAAAGCTTAGACCTGGGCCTCCGATGTGGGCACCATCATAGCCAAGGCCTTTCAACACAGCCAGCAGTTTGGCGGCGCGTGTGAGCCTGGACTTTTTGCCTCTGTCGGATGACCCTGCTTCTTGTTTCAAGGTCTGGTAGAGCTCGTCGGTGATGATGCAACCAGGTATTTCGCCACGGTAGATGAGTTCGATAACGGGTACGTTTGGAATAAAGACATTTCCGAGAACGGGCAGAGAGATTTCATGCTCTTTGAGATAGACAAGAACTTCATGAAATTTTCGGGCATCGAAGCCGAGCTGGGTAATAATGTAATCAGCACCAACAGCGGCCTTGTTGTGTAATTTTAAATACTGTAGGCTGAGCTCAGAATGGAGTAGCTTGAAAGGAGAAAGCGCGATTCCTTTCAAAAAAGAAGTTGTCTGTTGGATGATATTCGAGGCCTGGCCGCTGAAATCAAAGCGCCCATTGTTCATTCGGTTAATAAGATCGATTACATGCACGGAGTCAAGGTCAAAAACAGGTTTTGGTTTGCCGAGATAGCCGTGGCGCGGGTAATCACCGGAAATAATCAGTAAGTCATGCAGGCATTGCCTGTCCCATCCGAATAAAAGACTTTCAATCTGGTTCCTGTTTTTGTCTTTACAGGAGAAGTGACTTATAACGTTAAGCCCCAAGGCCTGAATTTCAACACCAAGGACTCCAGGAGACAGAGCAGGATGACCGCCGGCATTTTCAGTTATACTCACCGCTTGCAGACGTCCGTCAAGAGCGGCTTCTTTAGCCAGGGCGAGGATTCGGCTGTGTTCTTTACTTCGTCCACCCCGGCTTGGCACAAGCTCAAGTGTTAGGGTGAACTCCTGGTCATTGAAGAGTGATTCCCGAAAAGTTGATGAGGACGTGTCAACCATACCTTTCACCCTTTACCTCTAACCCCTAACCCCTAAACCTATACTTATCCGCGTAACCTCGTGGGGTAATCATGCACTCTTTCCACTGGAAGGTGGTTGAGTTGCCTATAATCACTGTTGACTGCATATTAATATCGGCGTCAAGCAAATTGTCAAGGGTGGTTATAGTCACCTTTTCATTGTCACGGTTACAGGCGGTAACAACGCCAACGGGTGTTTTGCCGCTACGATGTTCCATGATACGCTCTCGGGCTTTGATGATATGTTCTGTTCGTTTTTTTGATTTCGGGTTGTAGAGCGCAATTACAAAATCGGCCTCGGCGGCGGCTGATAGACGTTTTTCGATTATTGACCACGGGGTCAAAAGATCAGATAAGCTTATTGCCGCAAAATCATGCATTAACGGGGCGCCAAGGCGCGCAGCACAGCCGTTTATTGCCGCAATTCCAGGGATGACTTCAATCTCTGTCGGGGAGTTTGATTCAGCCGCCAGCTCAAAAATAAGTCCGGCCATTGCATAAATTCCAGGATCACCGCCTGAAATTATGGCAACCTTTTGGCCTTTTTCGGCAATTTCCAAGGTTTTTTTACAGCGTTCGACTTCCTGCATCATGGCAGAGGACAATATCTCCTTACCGACCAGGAGTTCGGGGATCAGATCGAGATAGGTCTTGTAGCCTACGATTACGTCGGCGCCGTCAATTGCTTTGATGGCAGCAGAAGTAATATGGTCGATGCTGCCTGGTCCTGTGCCGACTATAAATACTTTTCCGAAAGATTGGTTGCTTTTGCGCTTATGGCAACTGTCACATTTTTCCATTTTGTTTTCTCTACGATTAGATTTGTGCTTTGTGCCGATAACAGGGCGGCAGGTTCTGCGACCCCGTATGCTCCAGTAGCGGCATATACGGCTTTCGAGGGATTGATGTTTTTAATAGTGTTTAACTCTTTGGCTGAATGAAAGAAAATGGGGATATTATATGAGTTGGCAAATTCAAGCAAGCCTACTTCATCACTTTTCAGGTCAATAGAGGCAAGGCAGTTAATTGCTTGAAACTCTAAGCCATTTTGTTCGCATGTTGATTTGACTGCAGATTCAATTTCGCTGCAAGGTGTGTTTCGATTACAGCCAATGCCTACAACGAGAGTCTGTGGGTGTAAGGTCAATACATTGGCATTTTCAGCATCTTTTTTATGGGCAATATTCAACTCTGGCGTGTGGGCCTGACGATCAAGAACAGGTATGAAATCCGGCGGCAGTTCTCCTGGAAAATCACTGGCAACAAAGAGTTTGCCGTTGTTGACCAGAAGACTGCTGAGTTGTGTAAGTACCTTTTTGCTGGCGGTCAGCTTGTTGTGCCTGGCCCAGAGGTCAATGGCTGTCAGTCCCAGTACATCAGAGGCAGTTGTGATGACCGCTGTTGCTTGAAGCGCTTCGGCAGTTTCCTGGGCCAGGGCGTTACCGCCGCCAATATGACCAGCGAGTAGACTGATGGCAAAATGACCTCTCTCATCGATAACGACAATAGCGGGATCGGTGTTCTTATCACGAAGGAGTGGGGCGATTGTCCGAACTACAATACCAGTTGCCATGATGAAAATAATTCCATCATATTGATTCCATATTGAACGGACAGCAGCTTTAAGGCCGCCAGTTCCAATTTCTACAATCGTGAAAGGAAGTTGTTGGCAGAGCCTTTGGCTTAGATTTTTACCGCCGTTGGTAATGGCCAGTACCACCACACGCATCTCTAATTTCCTCTATGGTGAGAGTCGTTCCCGGATCCAGGTTTCGTTTGAGTTTGACAAAGCCGGGTCGTTTACTGTTTTCCGATAACGCAGGCGATCATGGAGACGATCATCTTTGCCTTGCCAGAACTCAATTACCAGTGGGGTGAGGCGGTAGCCGCCCCAGAACGGCGGTAGTGGAACCTCGGACTCTTTGTATTTATCCTGAAGTTCTTTGACTTTATTAACGAGTTCATGGCGGGAAGCAATGGCGCTGCTCTGTCGTGATGCCCAGGCGCCAATTTTGCTGCCTCGAGGCCTGCTCGCAAAATAGTTTTCAGATTCAGCTTGACTGACCCTTTCAGTTATACCCTCAATGCGGACTTGACGGTAAATCTCCTTCCACCAGAAAACCATGCTGGCCCGTGGGTTTTCTTCAAGTTCCGTAGCCTTGCGGCTCCCATAATTTGTGTAAAAAACAAACCCCATCTCGTCATAATCTTTTAAGAGCACAATTCGATTTGAAGGCACCGCGGCGGAGGTGGCGGTTGAAAGCGTTAAGGCGTTGGCGAAATCCGGGTCAATTTTTGTTGCAAAGTCAAACCAGTCTTTGAATAAGAGTAGCGGGTCAGCGGGGGCAGTTGACTCGGAAAGCTGAAGCTCGGACAAGAAACGACTGGCAGGGCGTCGCAATATTTTAATAATGATATTTTTTAGTATTGTAGGCATGTGTAGTGTACTTTATCGCCCCAAAACTACTGGTTGATATATTTCATCAACATTTGCTGATAGACTGGCGCGTCCCACTGAGCTGGGCCGATAAATTTTTCGCGAAGAACACCCTGTTTGTCAACTATAAATGTTTCTGGAACACCTGTGAGACCGTATGCCGGACCGATTTTGTTGGCCTGGTCATCAAGAATCGGCATAGTGATGCCGAGTTTCTGGGCAAAGCTCTTAGCCAGTTTTGGGTCATCCTGACTCAATACTGCCAGCATTTCAAAGCTATCTTTGGGGAGCATAGAATAGAGTCTTTGCATTGAGGGCATCTCTTCTCGACAAGGGGGACACCAGGTTGCCCAAAAATTAATAAACACCACCTGTCCTTTGAGATCAGACAGAGTCCAGGTCTTGCCGTTTCCGTCTACCAGCGTAAAATCAGGGGCAGGTTTACCTACTTCCGCTACTTGGGGGGCTTCCCCGCAGGCTGTAACTAAGAGTAGGAGTAAAAAAACTGTTGGCAATAAACATGATATTCTCTTCATGATAATCTAGATCCTTGTAGCTTTTGATAAAGGTAAGGCCAACGCGCAGATAGTCTCAGTTAGTTGGATAGTTTGCATCAATTTCAGATTGAACGAGTTCTTGTAATTGTCGAAATCCAAAAGTCTGAAGCGGTCTCCCGTTGACAAAATACCCAGGCGTTTTGTGAACGTTAAGCGTTTTTGCATCAGCAATGTCTTGTTCTACGATCTGGGCAATTGCCGGGTCGTTCATATCCTTTCGGATCTGTTCTATGTCAAGCCCGGCTTTTGGTAAGAACTGCCACAGTCGCTGCGGTTGAGGGTTGCTGTGACTTGCCCAGTAAGGCTGAGACTTGAACATGACGTCCAATGTCTCCCAATATTTCCCCTGTTTTTTTGCCGCCTCCAAAATTTTAACAAAGGAATCGGCGCCATCATGAAATGGGGCATAACGGAGAACAAGTTTGATCTTGCCGGGATTAGCATCCATTATCTGTTTTACTAATGGCGAAAAAGCGGCGCAAGTCTCACACGCTGGATCCATAAATTCGACAAGGAATACTTTCGCGTCATCGCTGCCACGGGTTGGCGAGTGGTCTCTGATAAAGGTTGAAGCATTCTCTTTAGCCATAAAGCCGTATTTGGCAGTTTGTTGACCTTTGTAGTAAGAGCTGGCAAATACAAAGACAAAGAATAGTACCAGACATGAAACCCCGAATAATAGATACTTCATTTAGACAACCTCCTTTTCAGAACAGTTAGTAGTGCTATAATAATTGTAAATGATAATAACGAAAGCATGGGTAATGTCAAAAAGCCAAACAGATTGATGTACTCTTCTGTACATGAAACACCCTGGCTGCAGGGTTGCAGGTTTTCAGGGATAATCCCTGAGTAGAGTAAATTATGATACAGCGCGATAGCCCAACCGACCACAGCCAAAGGTAAGGCATACTTCACAACAGTTTTATCAAAGGGGAAAAGACCGGCGGCCAGTATCAGTACTAAAGGAAACAAACATATCCTCTGGTACCAGCACAATACACAGGGGGCAAACTCCATGACATTGCTGAAAAAAATGCTGCCCATTGTTGATATGCTCACCAGCAGCCAACATAGAAACAGAAGAGTCCAGCTTGGATTTGAAGTCGAGTCAGAATTGGACATAGTACAGTTTCTCCAGAAGATAATCGTTAGTTATAAGAAGCGCTGTTGTGTCAGTGGCCAGTGAACGGCTATATAAATCAGTGGGGGTTGTTATTAGCAATTGGTATGCCACTATGGAAATAACTGTGAAGGTTCCTAAGGTAAATGATTATGCGGCCGGAGGACAGTAGGGCAGCTATGCGTATATTTGTTCTTAACATTATTTTTTAATAGTTTCTAGATTGAAATTACCTGTGCAAAATCCATGAAAAGTGTAACAATTTTACCCAGTGTGTCATTATTACATACCGTGGAACCGCAGGCAAAGCTGGGTAAATTATTCGTTATAGGAGTTGTTTCTGAGCAGATCCTAAGCCCTGCAGCCATGTGTGAACTCTTTGTCGTAAAGCTTGGAGACCGCTTGCAGCTCATCCTGGCCAAATACGCGACCTACGGCAATCATCGCCGTCTTGGTGATTTTGGCTGAATGGATCTGGCCGGCAATTGAGGCAATATCACCTCTGACGATTTTTTGTTCCGGCCAACTGGCCTTCTCGACTACAGCAACAGGGGTTGTATCCGGATAGCCTCCTAATCGAAGTTCCTCCATAACTGTATCGATCAGCCCGACACTTAAAAAAATGAGCATGGTTGCCTGATGGGCGGCAAGCAGGCGCAACTGTTCTTTCTCCGGCACGGGAGTCCTTCCCGCCTGCCTGGTTATAATCACGGTCTGTGAAACTTCCGGCAGGGTCAATTCTGCTTTCAAGGCGGCTGCAGTGGCTGCCGCAGAACTGACACCAGGGATCACCTCGTAAGGGATAGTGGCACTGTCGAGTAGTACCATCTGCTCCTTAATCGCACCAAATATGGCTGGATCACCGGTGTGCAGCCGTACCACTTTTTTATTTTGTCGATGTGAGGCGATCATCAAAGTAACAATTTCATCAAGGTTCATCGAGGCAGAGTTGTGAATCTCAGCCGCAAGGCCATCCAGCAGATGCGGGTTTACCAGAGAACCAGCGTAAATAATCAGATCTGCCTGACTGAGTAGACGGTGTCCCTTCATGGTTATGAGCTCGGGGTCGCCTGGGCCAGCTCCTACAAAATAGATTGGGTTCATCGCTTCCTCACAATAATGGTTGAAAAATAGTGCAGGTCAGCACGCTGTGCCTCTTTGAGGTCAGTAAAAATTCTTTCTGAATTATGTGAGTTTCGTTCAACCAGCAGGGCATGCTCAAGAAGATCAAGATCATCAAGTAAGGCAACGATACGGTCCATTACCCGATACACCTTCATGAGCACAACCGTTTGAAAGGAGGAGAATACCTCGGTGAGTTTGTCATTGGCAAATGTTGCTGGGATGACCGCCATCATATCATCGCCTTGGCAAAGCGGTATTCCTGCTGTTGCCGCACAGGCACCGATAGAAGAGACTCCAGGGACGATTGCTGTGTCGATTTCCGGGGCAATACTTAGTAAGGTCTGGCAGGTGTAAAATCCGGTACTGTATATTGCCGGGTCACCGATGGTTGGAAAAGAAACAGTATGGCCCGCCTTAATTTTATCGACAATTATTCGTGCGGCGTGTTGCCAGGCGGCATCAACGTCGGCATCCGGTTTTTCTGCCATGCGGATTTTTTTCATGGGGAAATAGATCTCGATGATCTCTTTATCTTCCATTGGCACAATCTGATCGATAATTGCAAGTGCCGTGGAGTTGCCGTCTTCTTTGCCCTTGGGCACGATAAGCACAGAACTCTCTTTTAAGATGCGAATACTTCGTAAGGTGAGTAGCTCAGGATCACCTGGGCCAACACCGACAACATAAAACTTACCTGTCATTTGATCTTCCTGTAATAATTGTTATAGGGTTGAGCTGCACAGGGCGGCGATCCCCTTCTGGATAGGCTCTTCGAGTAACCTGAACGTCGCTGATTTCAACCTGAAAACCCTTTTCATGTAAAAGCCGTGGTGCCGACTCGCGAGTTGCGTCAATAACAGCTGAAAGGATAACCCTGCCATTTGTACGTATAACTTGCGAAATATAGCTGATTATCTCAGGCAACTTGCCGCCGTTACCTCCGATAAAGACGCGGTCCGGTTGGGGTAAGTTGTCGAGCATTTCCGGCGCTTGTCCTCTCACTAAGGAGAGGTTTGAGAGGCCATATTTTTGGCAATTTGCAATAATATTTTGTTGCTCCGTACTGTTTTTTTCGACAGCATAGATATCAAGCCGGGGATTTAATCGTGCGGCCTCAATGGATATCGATCCGCTGCCCGCGCCGATATCCCACAAAACCCCTTCTTCGGGCAGTTTCAATTTGTGAAGTATAACAGCACGCACTTCATCCTTAGTAATCAACCCTCTGCTATGTTGAATCTCTTCTTCGGTCAAACCAAAACGGTAAGGGCATGATTCAGACGGTGTCTCTGGGCCCAGAACAATCATGACATTGAGGTCACTGAAACTTTGGGCGGCAATTTCAGACAAAGATCCTTTGCTAATCTTCTCATTAGGCATTCCCAGGTTTTCCAGAACAAAGACCTGGAAACTGTCTTTGGCACTTGAACCCGGAGTTTCGTCGATGAAACCAAGAATCTTTAGTGCTATCGCCCCAGGCGTATTGGTTTTATCGGTGAAGAGAAAAATTGTTTGATGCTGCAGCACAGTTTTTAAAAAACTGTTTCTGCCATGCAGGCTGACAACGTGGGCATCCTGCCAGGAGCGCTTGATGCGGGCAAAGGCAATCTGCATGGAGGATAGGGCTGGATAAATCTCAATGGCATCTTTGCCAAAGGTATTGACTAAGGTCTGGCCAATGCCGAAAAACAAGGGGTCACCGCTGGCCAGCATTCCGATTGTGGCATTCTCTTTGAGTAACTGTTCTATTTTTGCCAATGCATCTGCCTGTGGGGTAATGGGGTGGATTGGGCAATCGACACCTTCCAGTAGAGGCGTAAAACGTTTTGTAGCAAAAACGGCCTGGCATTCGGAGAGCAAAGCCATTTTTTCTTCCGTTATGCCATGTAGGTCAACGCCTATAAGGATAATTTTAGACATGTTCAACCACCTTCATGGTGCTGTCAATTAAGTAGACATTGACGGGGAGCCCGGAAGTTTTTTCAGCATAGTTTTTAGCTGCAAGGCATACTTTTTTGACAACGTCTGTTCGGCCGGAATCCAGGAGTCGTTGATAAATCTCCCGGGCAGTATTGGCGGAAGCTAAGCTCTTGCCGAGAGACGGTTCTTTAGAGATTGTTCCAATAAAAGCTGCGGCCTCTTCGACCTCTAAAGCACCGTGCCTGACATGGGTTTGGCCGATACCCATGGCAGCCTTCATGACTTTGGCCCACATTGCAGCCAGATGGATTTTAGTAAAGAAACGTTTCTGGGCGGCTTCCAGGGAAAATTGCAGGTAATCCCCCATCATGGCGAAGGCCTCAATGGGCAGATCAACAATTTTCTGGACACCTTTTTCGGAGGTGCGGCCTGTGGATAGAACTATCTCGGTGCATTCTGTTTGCCTGGCAACATCCATGCTGGCCTCAATTGTCGCGGTCCAAGCTTCCGCTGAAACGGGCTTGACGATACCAGTTGTACCTAAAATTGAGATTCCGCCGACAATACCAAGTCGGTGATTTAATGTTTTTTCAGCCAATAATTTTCCGCCAGGCACCTGGATTGTTACGCGAATAACTTGGTTCAAATCAGGGTTTACAGTTCGAACAGCCTCTGTCAGAGCCTCTATAATCATCTGGCGGGGTACCGGGTTTATCGCCGGTTCGCCTACGGCAAGAGCAAGCCCGGGTTTGGTTACTGTGCCCACGCCTTCGCCTGCCAGAAATTCAACCTCAATTGGGTTTGTTTTCGCATTTGTTGTGC
>JADGBM010000073.1 GCA_015231515.1 Desulfobulbaceae bacterium | reverse complement strand
ACCCTGGAGCCGCCTCGGGTAAAGAATGTTGCCATTGAGCCTCGCAGGGGAACAATCCGCTCTTGCGATCTAAGTTCCAACTGAAAGACTGACTGTGGCAACATAGTTGCCAAAAGATGATCTGCCTCACGAGTAATCGGACATGAAAATCCCAGTACCGGCAAACCTTTCATTTTAAACAAGACCTCACGAACAGCTTTGGTGTTCACCAGGCCTTTAGGCTTACCTATCAAAAGATACGGTATATTCCGATGATAATGAATTGTCTGGATTCGCGTCCACAACCCAAGACTCTGCTGCCCCTGTAAAGACACAGACACTCGGCCATCAATCACGGCATTGATGACTTCAATTATTATTTGGGGGTCGTCAGACCAGGGCTTTTTCTTCATAATTTAGTGTGAACTATTGCCTTTTCAGTGGTTATAACTATACTTCGCCTTTACACTGCACAGTCATAATAGCCTGTATCGTCACAAATACCACATCTCAAAAGTATTTTTCTATGGATATAAAGAAAGCCCTCACCCTTTTTGGCCACAAAACCTTTCGAGGTCAGCAAGAGGCCATCATTCGCCGTGTCATTTCGAGAAAACACTGTCTTATTCTAATGCCTACCGGTATGGGAAAATCATTGTGTTATCAGCTCCCTGCCATTATCTCAGAAAACCTCACAGTTGTCATCTCTCCACTTATCGCTCTGATGAAAGACCAGGTTGACAGCCTCTCACAACAAGGCATCGATGCGACATACATCAACTCTTCGCTCTCCAAAACGGCCCGTGAAACTCGCTACAGAAATATCAGTCAGGGTCAATATTCATTACTATTCGTTACTCCGGAACGATTCCGAAAAAAAACCTTTTTAGAGAGCCTTGCAAAACGAACTATTGACTATCTTGCTGTAGACGAAGCCCATTGTATCAGCCAGTGGGGCCACGATTTCAGACCAGACTACACGCGAATCAGTGAGTTTCGCCAACTTTTAGGCAACCCCACAACCATTGCGCTCACTGCGACAGCCACCCCATCGGTTCAGCAGGATATTATCCGGCAACTTGGCCTCCATGAAAATGAGGTTAAGATCTATCTCGATGGCATTAACCGCCCCAATTTACATTTACAGGTAAAAAAAGTTTGGGAGTTGCCCAGCAAGATTGATCATATTATCAAATTACAAAAAACAGTCCCGGGAAATGGTATCGTCTATTTCGCCTTAATCAAAACCCTGGAGGCTTGCAGCAATCATCTCCAGGAAAAAGGTATTAATCATCTAGTCTATCATGGCCGCCTCGAACCAAAACAACGCGCCAAACTCCAAGATAAATTCATGCATGGTGAAAACAATTTAATCCTGGCAACGAACGCCTTTGGAATGGGCATTGATAAAGACAATATTCGCTACGTAATCCATGCCGAAATACCGGCAAGCCTTGAAGGCTATTATCAGGAAATTGGTCGAGCCGGACGCGATGGGAAGCCGTCCAAATGCCTCCTTCTCTACGATGAGCAGGACCTGCTTATCCAAATGGACTTTATCAAATGGAGTAATCCGGAAGCAGACCTGTACAGAAGGGTATATTCCCTGCTGAAAGATGACCCGGACCCAATAAACGCCTATGGTGTTGAGGGGCTTAAAGAGAGCATTGTCAAGAACCGAGGCGATTTTCGTTTAGAAACCGTATTCAGTATTTTTGACCGCTACGGTGTTACCAGAGGTTCTCTCGACCAGAAAAATCTAGCCGTCTGCTCCGAACTCCCTCAGCATCTTGCTGACGATGAGGCCCTTAAATATAAGCTGCTGCAGGACCAGAAAAACCTCCAATCGATGGTTGAGTACGCAAACACAAAAGAGTGCCGAAACATCGTAATTCATCGGTATTTCGGCCTCACTCACAGCCAACCCTGCGGCACCTGTGACTGCTGTCTAAAACAAGACTCCAGGTATGATTGCAACAAAACAAGACCTTGCCTGAACACCGTTTCCTGAGTTATCAGGCTTATGACAATACAGCTGCTTTCTGCAAAATCATAAAAAAATCCGGGATGAACAATAAGGGAATGCCTTTCCAGAAGATCCAGACAACACGCTTCATCTGTAATAGGTGCCGGTAGCTGAATAATCGCATACCACCCGCCCTCTCGGAGGTGCGTACGCAGTGTGGTCTGGGTCAGGAGAAAGCGTTCATTGGCCTCAATCCGCGCCATAATCTGCTGCTGAATTGCTGCCTGACCGGCAAACATTAAGGGCGCACCATGCTGAATCATCCCGCCCACAGAAAGGTAGGTGTCGGCAATAAACTCCAAACGATCTTTCGCCTCTATCTTCAGAGCCTCCGGCCCACCCACATGAATCCAGCTGAGCTTTGCCTGAGGCAGGGCCAGGATCTTGGAGAAGCCGCTCAGGGTAAAAGTCAAAGACGCACTGTTGTTTATCAGGGATAACGGCTTACCAGGTCTGGCAGGATTTTTATAATCAAGAAACACCTCATCGACAATCAGGGCGAGTTTATGCCTTTGACAGAGTGCGTTAAGTCGCCGAAGCTCTTCGGAGGTGATATATGAGCCAGTCGGATTATTAGGGTTCACCACGACAATGGCCTTCGTCAAACTGGAAACCATTAACTCCAGAGACTCGAAATCAATGCGCCATTGGCCGTCGCCGTCCAGCCCTAACCCATAGTGAGCCGTAGTGACGTTTTCCAGGCTCGCCAGGAAATCAAAAAGTGGGTAACTGGGGGCTGGCACCAAGAGCTCATCACCGGGATCAGTCAGCAAGTTCAACAAAAAACTGTAGGCCTCACTGGTGCTGGCGGTCAGGAAAAGATCGTCGGCATCACAACTTCCGTGATCATTATCACGATAATATTGACAAATGGCCTCCCTTGCCTGAAGCATACCCCTTGCCGAAGGCTCATAGGGCTCACAATTGCCAAAGCTGGTGTTTTTTTGAAAATACTCAAAAGAAAACATGGCTTTGGTTGGATTGGACTGCGTTAGATCGAAGATCTGCTCGCCAGCGGCTTTTTTAGCCTGTAGGAGCCTGGTAAAGTCATTCGGCTCGAGGGTTTCAGGCAATCGAGATGAAAACATGCGCAACTAAGACCCCTCTGGGCTTACGAGAAAAGGGGCGTTACACGTACAGCCCACGACTGAAACATTAAGCTTGCCCAGATCAAACCTTCTCACCACAGAGGGTGCGGAGATCTGGAGATTCTGCAAAATATTTATAAAACAGGGGCACCGTTTCAATCCCCTTAAAAAGATTGATGAGCCCAAAATGTTCATTTGGCGAGTGAATGGCGTCACTGTCCAGGCCAAATCCAAGTAATATAGTCTTCAGCCCCAGCTCTGCTTCAAATAAGGCGACAACTGGAATACTGCCTCCACCGCGAACAGGAACAGGTTCTTTGCCAAATACTTCTCTTACTGCCCGACATGCGGCACGATAGGCCGGCAGATCATCCTGGATACACCATGGTTCTCCACCATGATGCGGTGTGACGGTAACTTTGACCGTTTTCGGTGTAATACCCTTGATATGGTCAATAAATAGTTGTGATATTTGGGGCGATGACTGATTAGGAACCAGCCGCATTGATATTTTTGCAAAGGCCTTGGCCGGCAGGACAGTTTTTGCCCCTTCACCGGTATAACCAGACCAGATCCCGTTTACATCAAGTGAGGGCCGGATGCCAACTCGCTCCATAACCGAATAACCAGCCTCCCCGGTTACCTCAGCAATGTCCAGAGTCTGTTTATATCTATCCAAATCAAAAGGAGCCTGGGCTAACTGATGACGTTCGGCAGAAGACAACTCTTCAACGTCATCATAAAACCCCGGGATGGTAATCCGGCCGGCATCGTTTATCAACGAAGCAATCAGGGTGCTCAGCACCTGAGCTGGGTTGGCAACCGCACCACCATACAGTCCCGAATGCAGATCACGATTTGCCCCGGCAACTTCCATTTCAATATAACTCAAGCCCCGAAGCCCTGTCATAATTGAAGGTTCATCGAGAGATATCATGCCCGTATCAGAAACAAGAACAATATCCGCCGCTATTTTTTCCCGGTGCTCCTTTAAAAAATTGCCCAGGTGGGTTGAGCCAACCTCCTCCTCCCCTTCAGCAATAAGCTTGACATTGCAGGGCAGTGACCCGGTTTGCACCATCTGTTCAATGGCCTTGACATGGATAAACAGCTGGCCCTTATCATCACTGGCTCCCCGTGCGTAAATTTTCCCGTCACGAATCTCTGGTTCAAAGGGCGGTGTTGTCCACAAATCCAAAGGATCAGGCGGCTGTACGTCATAATGTCCATAGACCAGCACAGTTGGCAGCTCTGGATCGATAATTTTCTGACCATAAACCACAGGGTGTCCGCCAGTTTGTAAAACCTCCACTTGCTCCAGCCCGGCCTTGATGAGTAAACCTTTAATAGTCTCAGCACAGCGGCTCACATCTTGTTTCCGCGCTGAATCGGCACTGATCGAAGGAATACGCAAGAGGTCAAAAAGCTCTTCAATAATTTTCCCGCGATTATCGTTTAAATAGTTCTGCATTACTATCTCCCGTTGGTGAACAAAATACCTTCACCCCAACAATTAACCTTCAGACCTCAATCAGCTCTAATTCGGCATTGCTTTAAATACTCGGATATTAGATAATTAGAAACCTGTCCTAAGGTGGACAGAGGTGCAATTGTAACCTGAAAAATTAAGTTAAGGAACCAAAATGGAACGACTAGACCCTTGTATTGCCAACGGCCCAGAGAGCGAAACTGACGATATTCTGAAAATTGCCGGGCGAGCGGCTCTGGTCAGTGGCAAGATAATTAAAGAACTCTATGGCAAACCTCATCAAATTCGGCACAAAGGTGCAATTGACCTGGTCACAGAGGCAGATGTTGCTTCAGAAAAAGCAATATTAGAAATTATAACAAAAGCCTTTCCAGACCACACTATCCTTGCAGAAGAGTCCAAGGCCGCTTACAGCGATATTCCGCACGGACCAACCTGGATAATCGACCCCTTGGACGGTACCACTAATTTTGCCCATAGTTTTCCTTTTTTTGGTGTTTCCATCGGCTATACTTTAGGCAAAGAACTGCAGGCGGGGCTTATTTTCTGCCCCATTCAAAACGAACTTTTTTGCAGCATCAAAGGTAAAGGGGCCTGGCTTAATGGCACGCAGGTTTACGTAACCCCTGAAAAAAAACTCCAGAACTCTCTGGTCGGAACCGGTTTCCCTTATGATGTTCTTGGAACACTTGAACAGGTTACCCAGGCAATGCGCAATGTACTGCCCCAGGTCCAGGATTTGCGCCGGGCCGGAGCCGCTGCCATAGACCTTGCCTATGTAGCCTGCGGTCGCCTCGATGGCTTCTGGGAGATGAACCTCAAGCCCTGGGACAGTGCCGCAGGGGCCCTTCTGGTTAGTGAAGCCGGAGGCAGACTTTCTACTTTTTCTGGCAAGCCTTTCAGCCCATTTTTCCCTGAAATTATCGCCAGCAACAGCCATATTCACAGTCAACTGGTAGAACTCCTTTCATAATACCGTTTATAATTTCCAAAGCCTAATCCTCTAAAGAGGAATAAAAAATATACGGTTTTTCAAGAAATCCCATAACTGTTGATGCACGTTGTTTATTTCAAAGCAACGTATGGATTTCTTTTGACAAATAAAATGATAATAATTCCTAGATTGCCTAATATCTTCATTGACAATTTCTTTCATTCTTCCGTATACTCAAATTAAGGGAACCGTAAGCACGTCTTTCGGTGGAACCTGTCACTTGTGAGGAATAATAGTATGCGCGAAACTGACTACCTTAAAGAAAACAAGAAGGCCCTGGATCTCCTTAAACGAATTGCACGATTCAGTGCCTTTGATGATCAGGAGCTCGCCTCATTTTTGGAAGTTGGCAAACTAAAAGAGTATGAGGCTGGAGAAACCATCATCAAAAAAGGGGAGATCGACCACTGGGTCTACTTTCTAGTCTCTGGCGAAGTGAAAATTGTCAAAGGCGAAAAAACCTTTGCAGTGCTTAAAACCGGCGGCGATCTCTTTGGAGAAATGGGCGTTATAGATGGCTCCCCACGCTCTGCCAGTGTCTGGGCCCTTACCAAAACAATGGTGCTTGGCCTTGATTGCGGCAACATAGATGCAACACGTAAAGAGTCGACAACAATTTTTCGATACACAATTTTTCGCCTTTTTGCTGAATCACTGGCCGAACGCTTGAGGGTTACTAATGAAGAGGTGCTACGGATGCAGCGGGAGATCAAGGAAAAGGACGCCTTAATAGCCAAGATTACAGGCAAGGACGCCGACGAAGAAACTCTCTGGGTCTAGGTGTTTAGAAGGTTTTCTCTGTTAGAATAAATAACAGATTTAATTTTACGCTTTGCTGTTATCCTTTTTCAATCAGCACCGACCAGGCGCCATCATCAAGCTGATTTCTGGACAAGATTTTATGGCCTTCTTTTTCTGCTGAGCCAGGGACATTGTTGATCGGCGGGCCATCATCAAGAATGATTTCAAGAATTTGGCCCGCCCCTAGTTTGGCCAGTTCAACCTTCGCATAGACCAGGTTCATCGGGCAACCAACTCCTCGACAATTTTTTGTTACAGCCGGATGGTACGTGGAAGCTGTCATTATCGCCACCTCCATAGGTAATGGTTTTTTCATGACTTGGGGTTGAGTAATAATCTGTATCTCTTCCGGATCAACAACTCCCTTGTTTATCCTAAATGATTTCACAACAGTTCCGCCGTCGGCAAGGGAAATAATGACGTAGCTGACGTCGGGGTCAAAGGCCAGCCGGATATCTTCTACTGACGGACGGGCAGCTGTTTCCGGATGACTGTGGTACACCGCACAAAGTTTTAGGCCCTGCTCACGCATATCTTTAATGGCGGCAAACTGCTCTTTGGGATCCATGGTAAAATGGTCAGCCGCTTTGTCCTTATTATTCAACGCATAATAGTTTGTTACAACCCCGTTTTTAGCTGCCAAGTAACCGCAGGCCTCATAAGGCAGTTCATCTTGGGAATGCTGAACAATTGCATTGATGATTGATTGTAAAATTTTCATGATGGTCTCGAATCACGCCTTATGCGGAAGAGAACAGACAGTTTGCTCATAATCCACGAGCTCTGTAATTGTCGGAGCCTCTCCGCAAACGGGACAGTCGGCTTGGCGCTTAATCTTGATTTTTCTGAAATTCATGGTTTTGGCATCAAAGGTCAGGAGTGTATTTGTTAAAAGAGTACCGGCCTGGGTGATATACTTGAGGGCCTCGGCTGCCTGAATAGTGCCGAGCATACCGGCAATTGCTCCAAGTACCCCGGCCTGTGAACAGGTTGGCACTGCATCAGGCGGGGGAGGCTTGCGAAAGGCGCAGCGGTAGCAGGCTGACTGGTGGGGTACAATAGTCATGGTCTGACCGTCAAAACGAAGAATGCCGCCATGGGAGAATGATTTGTTCTCCATAACACAGGCATCATTTACCAGGAACTTGGTTGGGAAGTTGTCGGTGCCGTCGACTACAAAATCATAGGGCTTGATAATGCCGCGAATATTATCGGCACAAAGAAACTCCTGATAGGTGCGGACTTCAATATCCGGGTTGATTGCCAACATCTTCTCTTTTGCCGATAGTACTTTTGGACTATTAATGTCCTTTGTGAAATGAACGATCTGGCGCTGGAGATTGGATATCTCAACAGTATCATTGTCAATTATGCCGATCGTTCCAACTCCCGCCGCTGCCAGATAGAGCGCAACAGGCGCCCCAAGGCCACCAGCCCCGACAATAAGGACTTTGGCCTTCAGCAAATTTTCCTGCCCTTCAACGCCAACGTCCTGAAGAAGTATGTGACGACTGTATCGTTCGAGTTGTTCGTGGGTAAAGTCTATCATACTGTTCGCAGTCCTTTTTCCAAGTCATCCTGTAAGTCTTCAATATCTTCAATACCAACTGAAAGGCGCAGCATCGTCGGGCGCACCCCTAACTCAATTTTTCGGGTAACAGAAAATTCAGAAAAGATTGTTGAAGATGGGTGCAGAATTAATGTCTTATTATCATTAACATTGGTTGCCCGGCGGATGATGCGCATTGCATCCATAAAGGCAAAACAGCTCTCTTTACTTTCCAGGTCAAAGGTCAGAAGACCCCCAAATTTGTTATTAAATTGCTGCCGGGCAATCGAATAGCAGGCAGAGCTTTCCAGGCCCGGGTAATCAACAGACTTTACTTCTGTTTTATTGTCTAAAAACCTGGCCAGCTCCAGGGCATTCTGGCAGCTTTTATCTATCCGCAAAGCCATGGTTTCCAGCCCCAAACTCTGCAGGTAGGCATTGTGAGGGGACATGCAGGCCCCGACATTTCTATAGATCTCCCGGCGCATGGCGGCAAGGAAGGCAAATTGTCCGGCGGTCTTTGTCCAACTGTTCAATTTTGCAGAACATGTCCAGTCGAAGTTTCCGGTATCGATGATGATGCCGCCGACGGAGGTAGCGCCGCCTGAAATATATTTTGTACTTGAAAGAATTTCGATATCCACCCCAACATTTTTGCTGTTGAACAGGTAGGGGGTCGTAACAGTGTTGTCCAGAACCAAGGGGATTCGTTTTTCTCGAGTGATCCTACTAATAGCTTTGCAGTCGACCACTTCCAGCTGGGGATTGGTTATGCTCTCCAAAAATACCGCGCTGGTCTTGGAATCGATGGCATTGGCAACCTGCGCCGGGTCTGACATGTCAACCAGCCGGACCTCCAACCCCCAGGGCTGCAGGGTCTTTTCAAAAAGAGAGAGGGTGTTGCCGAAAATATGCGGCGAAGTAACAATATTGGCGCCAGCGCCTGCCAGAGTCAGAATTGTGTTGCTGATTGCCGCCATGCCCGAGGCCACCGCGAGTGCAGCACGCCCTCCCGACAACTGCAGAATTTTTTGTTCAAGATCTTCCGTTGTCGGATTGGTGATCCGGCTATAGGTATGGGCAGGTTTTTTGCCCTCAAAGGCAAGTTGTATGTCCCGGCTGCTCTCCTGTTCAAAGGCAACAGAATCATAGACCGGTACTCGCAGAGAGCCATGCAGATCACGCCCTGCACTGCCTGCGTGAATTGCTTTGGTCGTAAACCCTTTCACGAAAAGGCGCCTCCACCCATGAAGTACAAGAAATCAAGTTCATCACCATCACTAACTACCTGGTCCTGGTATTGACTTCGATCGATAATTTCACCGTTCAGCTGCACAGAAACCATGTCGGGCGACTCAACCTTTTTAATTATGAGAAGTTCCGAAATAGATACCCCACTTTTCTCTAGCTGCTCATCCTCTCCATTTATTCTGATCTGCATACCTGCCTCCTTCATTCTTCGCGCATCGCTGAATACGACCACCATAAGACCCTAACGTTTTTTTTAAATGCCCCACCAGTTAAGACAACATCGCGGGAAATCTGAAATGCTCCAGCGCCCCCTAATAAAATCAACTACCTACAGAGTGTCACGGGGATGTCGATCTGGTTTTCGCGAGACCATTAATTAAAGCAGTGCCGCATCTTTCCAAAGTTTTGAGTTCTGCAAAGGCAGTTGCGATGACTGCTTTTCACTGCTCAAGACTACCGAAGTTTCCACCTTACCAACACCAGGAATTTCAATGAGTGTATCAATGATAAAGTTGCGATACTCCCTTATTGAGGGGGAAACGATTTTTAACAGATAATCATAATTACCAGAAATATTGTAACATTCCTGGATATTGGCAAGGCTGCGCACATGGGTCAAGAACGCTTCAGTCGTGGCCCTGTCATGCGGACTGAGTGTAACAAAAACAAAGGTTACAATCTCGAGCCCAACCTTCTGTTCATCAATCACCGCCGTTATGCGTTTAATCACACCAGTCTCTTTCAGCCGCTTGGTTCGTCCCAGACACGCTGAAGGTGAGAGGCCAACCTGTTTTGCCAGTTCTGCATTAGTAATTGTGGCATCTTTTTGCAAATGCGTGAGTATGGCCAAATCAACATCGTTATAGACGGGGCTTGATTGTTCGTTGAACATTATGTCATTCCCTGATTTTTTTAATCTGCAACACAATCTCTTTATTGCATAATATTTACAATATATGCAGTTGTCAAGAATTTAATTCTGTTATTTGTAGAATAACAGTCATATATGCTCATGTCTATCAATAATTCAGCACAATGAAGGTTATGTAATCCTGATAACCAAAGATTTGTAATCATCACACGCCGACCAACTCGATATCGCCCCAAGCTCCAAGTTGCTCTCCACAAATGATAACGATACCGACAATCCCTTCAATGGCCGCTCCTATTTCAAGGGCCAGATCAATCTCTTGGCTATTTCTCGTTTCATTTCCCAGTCTGGTGGCCACAGCATCGGCCAGGGCAGTAGAGCGCGCTAAAACTGTAACCGCATCTGCCTGCCCGAGACTCAAAGAGTGCCCAACTGTTGCTGAGGATGTACACACTCCTGTCGGCATCTGTGATGCCTTCACCAAAACACCGACCTTATTACTCAGCGGTGAAGCACCGGCAAAAATTGCAATCCGGCAATCCTGACTTCGCTGCAGAAAAATATCGCCGCCATTTTCAACTACAATCTCCTGCACCCCGTGCTCCCGCACCAAGATCTCACCAATATATTGAGCTGTCACCCCGGCCACAGCTGCCATGGGACCGACTCCTGCTTTTTCGGAGGCTCGCATCATATCTTTTACTACCGCCGGGGCCGTTGGATCAAAGGCAAGCGGTTTCAGACTTTGTAAAAATTCAGGATAGTGTGCTATATAGTTTTCCAGCTGATTTCTGAGTTCAAAAACATGGTGTAAAGCCTTGCTCCGCACATCTTTTGTGGCAAGAATATGAAGATCTGTTTCTCGCACCTGAACCTCAAAGGAGACCAGCCCGCTCCTATCCACTCGATTTCGATAGTTTCTTTGGCGATATGAGCCCGGTGAAGGTTTGTTCTTTTTTTGTTTAGACGGCAATGCTATAGTCTCTTGGGCTTTGGGTTATTCCTCATTATTAAAAACAACCAATCTAATGAAAAAACAGTTACTTATATTTACCCGCTATCCTGAACCAGGTAAAACAAAAACCAGACTCGTTCCCGCACTTGGTGATGACGGTGCGGCTCAGTTACATCGCCAGATGGCGGAAAGAACGGTTTCGATGGCCGCCTCTTTCGCCAAGGCTCATGATTGCGCCTTAACGATTTATTATCAGGGCGGCCGTGTAAGCTCCATGAAAAACTGGCTGGGCGACCATGCCTATCAAGAACAATATCCAGGAGATTTAGGGCAAAGGCTCGTCCAGGGCTTTAAAACATCTTTTCTGGCAAAAAACAGCTCCGTTATCGCCGTTGGCACAGACTGCCCCGGCCTGGGCAATGATCTGCTCGTCAAGGCCTTTGCGGCCCTCCCTAAAGCTGATGTTGTACTTGGCCCAGCTTTTGACGGCGGTTATTACCTTATCGGGCTCAGCAGGCTGCACGCAGAGCTCTTTACAGATATTGATTGGGGAACAGGATCAGTCCTGTCACAAACCTTACAAAAAGCAGATCAAAATAACCTGACCAGTACCATACTGGAGCCGCTTCATGACATTGATCGACCAGAAGATATCAAACATCTCAGTTATCATTCCTTGCCGGAATGAGGAAGCAAATATTGCCAAAGCTATTCAATCAGCCGCGCCAGAGGCTTTTGAAATCATCGTCGTTGATAGCGGCAACGATTCCAGCGCCAGAATTGCCAGCCAGCTTGGCTGTAACGTTTTAACTGCCCCACCAGGGCGAGCATCTCAGATGAACGCCGGGGCTACAGCAGCCTCAGGCGAAATCCTCCTTTTCCTGCACAGCGACACGGTTTTACCAACTGGTTACTCTGTGCAGATAAACAAAATTCTCCGGCATCCCAACTGTGCATGCGGGGCCTTTCAGCTTCATATCAACCAGTCAGGCCTGGCTATCAGGCTCATTGAGCTCTGCACCAATATTCGAGCCAAACTCTTCAGCATGCCCTATGGCGATCAAGCCATTTTTATCCATAAATCACTGTTTGATTCGGTCGGTGGCTACCGGGATGTACCTTTTCTTGAGGACGTCCTGCTTATAAAAACCATGCAACGCCGAGGTACGATTACCCTTGCCAAACAGAAAGTAACAACCTCAGGACGTCGGTGGCAAAGAGATGGAGTACTGAAGACAACTTTAACCAACCGGCTCATCATGCTCGGTTTTCTACTCGGAGCCTCCCCGGAGCGTCTTCAGCACTGTTACAGGATCACTAAGAAATGAGGAGATGGCAGGCTTTTTAGGGACGAGTTCCTTTTTCAGTTCTTTATCTTGAATAAAGGAGGTCATATAATTGGAACTCATCATTAAGTAGGGTGAGCATAATGACTTGTGGATAATGGGGTTAGTCGTCGAGAAAATTCCCGCCAGACCCATAAAAATCAAAGTGGCCAGAAATACCGCCTTTGCCAGTCCGAAAACAGCACCCATAGTACGATCAAACCAGCCCAAAAAAGTAACCTGCATAACTTTTTTCAAGCCCAGGCCTAGAAGCATAACCGCCACATAGGTGAGCAAAAAGAGTACCGTATAGGTAACAACAAAGCGAAGTTGAGGATCTTTTAACCACGCACTGGTATACTGTGAGAAAACGGGGTAATATCTGCCGGCGGCCAGGTAACCAAAAACGAGTGCCAACACAAAAGCAAGCTGGCGTACAAAGCCTATCCAAACACCCCTTACAATAAAACCAATAAGTATGACTATAACTCCGATATCTAAAACGGTCACGGCGTATCCTTTGAAAATGTTAGGCTGTAGGCTACAGATAGTTTATGTTTTTCGGCATCGCCACCATAATTGACCTTTTCATTTAAAATAGCAAGCGCTTTTAAGGGTATACATTCGTGCTCGAAATACTCATTCCCGAACAGCTTCAGACCTGTCGGGATATTTTCCCAAATGCCGCCTTTCACCTTAAGGCAATTGATCTTGAACTTCTCAACGAGCACATTCTCAGTGCGGAGAAACGGTTCGTCCACAGCCACTTAAGCCCGTCCGAACAAGAACGTTTTTTCTCCTTTAAATATCGTAAACGTCAGGTTGAATGGCTTGGTGGCCGAGTCGCTGCCAAGAAAGCCTTAAGAGGGCTTCTTGCTGCCTTGAATTACACTACCCCTGAAATGACCGACCTTTCAATTAATTCTACTCCGGAGGGGCGCCCCTTTCTGCAATCACACCTCGTAACATTGCCAGTCGACATCTCAATATCCCATAGTGGGAACCGGGCAACCGCCTTGGCAGCAACCAAATGCTTGTGCGGTATCGATATTCAGGAGATAACCAAAACTATCAGCAAGGTGAAATCCCGTTTTATCACTCCACCTGAAGAGCAAAGCATACGACAACTCCCTTGCCTGCGCAGCTTTGACGAAGAAACGCCTCTGGCCTTAATCTGGTCGGCAAAAGAAGCCTTCAGGAAGGGAGTTCCCAACAAACCGGTTCTTGGTTTTAGCGAAGTAACTCTAAGGGAAGTAACCGGCACGGTCAGCCAGGGGTTCCTGGGTATTTTTGATTGTAATCGGCCGGGAGTAGCTGGCCCGTTGAAGGTATTTTTTACTTTATCTGGTCAATTTGCTATTGCAATAACATGCACAACACTAACTCCGATGTTGCGCAACGATGGCCTGAAACGATCAGTCGTAAAGCCCTAATCAACCTCTACCTGGCAAAAGGAAGTATGCTTGAACGCCGGGGCGTCAGGATTGCCTGGCTCTCAACATCTCAAAAAAAAAGCAGGGGTACACTATGAAACCCGTAAATGAACTATTCCGTACCATCAAGCCGTTAAAAAGTTTGTTATGGAGCATCTTGCTTTTGGTGGGTGGCAAGAGCAGAAAGGGATTTCTTAACCGGACCACTCTTTGCGTACATAACTCATCAATCCCCCAACATATCTCTTGTAGCTTGCTCTTTACAATTTGGGCAGAACGTATGGGATACATCGGTCCCGCTTTTTTGATGAAGATACTCTTCCATCCGCATCCATTTTCCTTTACCTGGTTCCGAGCCCTTATCATCTCGGATGCTTTTGCAGTACATACAGACAGGTAGAATATTTTCATAAAATTTCACTTTCTGAAAGGCTTCTTGTTTGGCGAGACAGCGAGTTGTCCGTAACAATAACTCTTCGGTATCACATGGTTTGAGAAGATAGTCATCAGCACCGAGACGGAGTGCCTCGATAGCTGAGGTCATGTCACCGTAACCGGTAAGAATTATTGCGATAATGTCCGGATTTGTTTTCTTTGCCTCGTTCAGTACTGCTATTCCGTCAGCGCCAGGCATAGCGAGATCGCTAATGACTATATCAAAAGGACTGTTCTGTAATTTCTTGATAGCTTCTTCACCACTTGCGGCAGTCATTACTTCGTACCCTTCCTCCTCAAAGTCTTTACATAGCATCATCAGAATGCTCTCTTCATCATCATCAACTATCAAAATTTTATTGTTCAGCATGAGAAATCCCCTCAATCGGTAAAATTACAGAAAATGTCGCCCCTTTACCAGGCTCACTTTCCACCGTGATCTTTCCGCCGTGCTCTTTGATTATCCCATAACTGATTGGTAACCCCAGGCCAGTTCCTTTCATTGCGGCTTTTGTAGTAAAAAATGGTTCAAAGATACGATCCATGTTCTCAGCTGTTATCCCGCAACCCGTGTCATGAAAACGGATAACCACATTGTTTTCCAGTGTATCAGTCTCAATAGTAATAGTACCACCTTGGGCACAGGCATCTGAAGCATTGTTTAGCAGATTCAAGAAAACTTGTTTGAGCTGATCGGCTACAACCATAATTTGCGGCAGGTTCACTGCATATTTTTTTTCAACTGTAATCTTCCTTGTATGGAATTGTTTCTTGGCAAGCAGGAGTATGCTGTCCAGCGAATTATGAATGTTCACAGGAGCTTTTCTGCTTGAGGTCGGTCGGTTGAAATCCTGTAGGCTTTTTATAAGGTCTTTCATCCGGTTGCATTCAGTTATTGCCATGTCAACCAGTTCCTGGTCATCTTTACCTAGTTCAACTCTTCTATTAACTCCACGAATAATGCCCATGACACCTTGTAGAGGATTATTAAATTCATGCGCTATGGAAGCTGAAAGATTGCCAATTGCGCTCATTTTCTCAGCGTGAAGCAACTGTTCATATGTTTTTTGCAACTCTAAGGTTCTAGCCTGCACACGCTGCTCGAGTTCACTATGGGCTTTCCGTAGCGCTTCTGTCGTCATTTTTTGCTCGGTAATATCAGTATGTGTTCCGATCATTCGCAAAGGTTTGCCATCAGCTGTCCAGGCGATAACCTTTCCTCTGGCCAACACCCACTTGTAGGTATTGTCTCTGCATAATATCCGATGTTCGTTCAGGTAAATTGTGGTTTTGTTATCCATATGCTTTTGAATA